>DASVUA010000620.1:0-6336 GCA_036387295.1 Thermoanaerobaculia bacterium
CGAGCGCTGCGCCGTTGCTGCGGCCGCGGGAACGGAACACGAGGTCGCCCTCGCGAAGGAGAATGTCTGGACTGTCTTTCGGCCGCACTCCACGGACGGCCCCGGCATACGACACGCCGGCAGACTCGTCGATATCCTTCATCTGCAGAATCGCGACATCCCCGGCGGGATCGTGCTCAAGGCGCGTGCGAAACGCGACACCGAGCCGCACCTCCGCGATGTTCTGGATCGTCGTAACGCGATTACTGCTTTTGGATTCGGGCACTGCGCAGAAGATAGGCTCCTATGCGCGTCGTGTCAATGCAGTAACCTCATTCTTTCGCGGCTCCTACCCGGAACGGCCGGCCGCGGCACTCGACAGCAGCCGTCCCGGCCGCCTACTTCCCCAGCAGCTCCCGTAAGTCCGTCTTATCGAAAACGCCGACCAGCTCCGTCACCTTGCACTCCAGCGCCATCGCGAGCTGCAGCACCGTCGTGAGACTCGGCACCTTCAGGCCTCGCTCCATGTCACTGATGTAAGGACCGGCTAGATCGGCGCGGGTCGCAAGCTCTTCCTGCGTCAGTCCTCGTCGCTTCCTCACCTGCCGAAGGCGTTCGCCGAACATCTGCCCTTCAGGCTGGATCGCTCGCGTCACTGAGACACGTCCCTCTTGACAATCCTTGTCGCTAAACTTAAGCTATCGTTTAAATTCACAAGGAGCGCACACATGCCCGACCAAGACCTCATCAACCGCATCCGCACCATTTTCCTCCACCAGCGCCCGCACGTCACGATCGCCGAGGGTACGGTACTCCTCGGGTGGTCTCGCGGGGAGATGTCGCAGGCGATTGCCGCGGGGGAGGTCGAGGTGACGTCGACGTCGCTCGGGACGTGGCTCTGGCGCGAGGAGTTGATGGCGAAGGCGCTGGAGCTCTGGTCGGCGGAGGTGATCGAGGAGGCGCTCGGGGCCGACGCGGACGGTGTGTTGCCGGAGGCGGTGCGGCTCATCGAGCTGCGGGTGCGGTTGCCGCGGTATCAGGTGGCGATGCTGCGGCATTTCGCGGAGCGGGATCAGACGTCGGTGAGCGGGGCGCTGGCGCGTGAGCTGGATGGGGTGGCGAGTGCAAACGCGGATGAGCTTTCGTGGGCGGTGGCCGGTTTTGCCGACGCGCTGGCGTGGCCGGACGCGGAGGCCTCGGCGCAGCTCCCCTGTTGAGGACCGTTCCAGCGCGGCCCTCGTCACGCTCATCAGCGAAGCGGCGCAGCCTCTCCTGCACGCGCGTACAACCGCTGACGCGAATCGGACCGGTGCCACGACCGCTGCGCGCAGCCGCCTCCTGGTCTCCTGCTGCGGTTCATGGCGGCCGAGCGCCTTCTCTACGGCTTTCGGGTTCTCAGCGGCGATCTTGAGCAGCGCTTTTGCCGGACCGTGCGGACGACGCCGCCCCTGTTCCCAGTTCCGAAGCGTGGCGACGCTGACGCCGATCATCAGCGCGAACTCGTCCTGTGATTTGTTGAGCTTCTTGCGAATCGCCTGTACGTCTTCCGGCGTGAACGTAAACTCCCGACTCGGTTTCGCCTCGCCGCGAAGAATGCGACCCCCCTCGCGGACCGAAACCCGTGAACGCGTTCGCTCGCCAGGCGCGCGTGTAGCGGAGCAATCAACGCTGCCGGCCGGGCCGGCCCGCCGGAGGCCTCCCGTCGGTTTGTCCCTGCGCGCAGATCACAAAAGACCGGGCGCGTCGGCACGCCCGGTCCATTACAGCTTCACGCGAGCGCCGCGTCAGGCGCGCTGCTTCTGCGGCAGCGCAGGCGGCGCCGGTTCGGTCGCTCCGCGCGGGCGGCGGCGTCCGAATTTCGGGAGGCGGCGCATGCGCTGCACGTGCGGCAGCAGGAACGCGTACTCCTCCTGCTTCACGAGCTGGCTGCTGACGTTGTATGCCTGCAGCGCGGCATGGGCCAGGCGCTGACGGCGGACCAGGTTCGCGGCTGCGACGCCGCGGAGCAGCGCATTGAGCTCGCTCTCCACGGCCATCCAGCGCGCCATCTCCGCCTCGGCCTGATGGAGCTCGTCCGGCGAATTGCCGATCACGCTCTGTACGACCTCGGATGCGCCGACTACGCCGAACGCCTCGCGCGCGAATTCTACGTTCAGTCGCGCTTTGCGCCGGATTTCCTGTGTCTCCCGCGTCTGTGGCAATTGCACGAAGTTGGGGATTCGCTCCCGCACGGCACGCAACTGCACAATGGTTTCCTCGGGGGTGAGCATCGGTTCCGCGGACGTTACAGGCAGCGGGTTTCCGTCGCTGTTTCTAATGGAGCCTTTGATGATGGACATGATTTTTCCTTATGTCCCACAAGGGACGGGTTGTGAATCGCCGCCCGCCGGGCTGGTGTGGTGTCTCGCGAAGAGATGTGCGTTATTCGGCGCGATGGAGGCTCGATGGCGAGCCGCCGCGACGCAGGCGATGCTGGGACATCGTCGAGGAGCGGCGGCGAAGCAAGCGGGCCTTCAGCGCGTCGAAGAACGCATAGCTCTTTGCGAAACACCACACTAAGAGCGTCGATTCGGCCGATGATCCCCGGGATCCGGAGTCCCGGGAGCAAACCGGCCACGCGTGTAAACGACACGATGCCGGGTAGCACGAGATCGGCAGGTACCGGAGGAGTTTCGCTCGACTCCGCGGGCGCGCAATGGGGCCTGTCACACCCTCAATCACGCCGCGCCTGCCTCGGGATGTACTAGGCCGCCGGACGTCTCCGGCGTGGGTTCCACTCCCTGCGCTCGATCTCCGGCATGACACAACCGGCTCTGGCGGCTGACGTCTGAAGTGCGCGCGTCAGCGCAGTTTGTCAATGGCTGGGGCTGTTACATTTTGAGGTCGCCACAATCGACAGTGCGGAGCACCAGCGGAGCGGCGCTGTTCCGCAATCCAGTCCTGCACACGTTCGTTTTCAGCGAAAACACGCCGATGTTTCGCCGCGACACGCGCGCGTTTTCAGAGAACGCGACGATGTTTTCTCGAAACACGCTCGTGTTTTCCCGAAGCACAGCGCTGTTTACCGCGCGACATAGCCGCGTTTTCGCACACACGACGATGTTCTCGCGAAACACACGCGTGTTTTTCCGAAACACACCGATGTTTCCTCGCGACACGCTCGTATCTTCGCGAAACACAGCGAGGCGTCGACTGGACCCGCACCCGTGTCGCCGCGACACGCCGGTGTTCTGCGCAGCCGCGCGAACGACCGCGCCTGGACAAGCTGCAGCCGCGCGATCGACGTGAAACGCGCCCGGCGCAGCATCAGTCCTCAATCCTGGCCAATCCTCAATCCTCAATCCTTAATCCTCAATCCCGTCAGTCCTCAATCCGCGTCAGCGTGAGCGTCAACTTCCCCCGCTCCTCGGTGACCACGACGCGGCACCCGCTCGCGAACCCGAGCCGCTCGAGCCAGCGGCCGGAGAGGCGCAGGTACGGCACCGAGTCCCCCTTCGCGCCGATCTCCTGCGCGGCGCGATAGAGCGATGTGACGCTCACCTCGCGCGGCTTCCCCTGTCCGCCGCGAAAACTCGCCCGAGCCGGCTCGCACCGCTGACAACGCTCGTCGTCTTTCCGTCCCTTCTTCATTCGCTGCGTCCTCTCTGTCTCTGGTTGGAAGGGGCCGACGGGAGGCCTCCGGCGGGCCGGCCCGGCCGGCAGCGCTGATTGCTGCGCTACACGAGCGCTTGTCGAGCTAACGCGTTCACGCCGAGAGCGTGACTGAGCGCAGCAATCAGCGCTGCCGCCCGTGGCGGCCCGCAAGAGGCCTCCCGTCGGTCCTCAATCAAGCGGCGCCGAGGCCGATCGCGAGCGACGGCACCTTGTCCGCGAGCTCCGCCGCGTGTGCGCAGGCCACATCCTCCAGCTCGCGCGACACAATCTCGTCCACCGACACCCCATCCCGCCGCGCGAGCGCGACCACCACATCGCGTTGACAGCGCGGAACGCGCACCCGCAGCAGCACCAGCCGGATCGCCTCCGGCAACACCGCCGCCGCGTCATCGCCGAGGGCGTCCTCGATGACGGTCTGCTCCCAGAGCCGCATGGCCGTCGCGATCATCTCCTCGCGGGTGATCCGCACGCCGACGCCGGTCGAAATGGCTACAATGACGCCCTCATCAATGTCCCGTTTGAGCTCCTTCAGCGACATCCCGAGCAGATCGGCCGCGGTCATGAGCGCGAGGTGCGGACGTGGGCTGAGGAAGATGCGGCGGATCTGGTCGGGGGTGGGGTTGGGCATGGCGTGCCTCCTTGTCGATCTATCCACTAGGATAAGTGGCTTCCCCGTTCCCGTCAAGTGGAGGCACGCGTAAGTGCCGTCAAAACGCGGCTCCGAAGGCGAGGTTTTCGGCGCGCATCTGCGCGCTCTCCGCACAGCACGCGCACTGACTCAGCAGCAGCTCGCGGACCGCTGCGAATCGAACGAGCCGTTCATCAGCAATCTCGAACGCGGCGTGAAGATCCCGAGCCTCTCGATGTTGATCAGACTCGCGGATGCGCTGGAGTGCTCGATGTGCGAATTGGTTGAGGTGTTCGACCGAACCGGTGGCGCGAACCGACGCCGGTAATCACCTGCGCCACAAAGCTACTGCGCCGGTGTCTTAGGAACTGTGATGCACCGCGGCCGCGCACTCCGTAGGCCCGGTGGCTTGCTGTAGAAGACTCCTATGCTCCTGAAAACGATCACGATCCAGAACTTCCGAGGCATCGGCGACCTCACGATCGAGTTGGGTCCAACAACCGTCCTGATCGGTGAGAACAATGTTGGGAAGACAACGATCTTCGACGCCGTCCGGCTGGCCCTGTCGCGCGCCATCACCCGCCGAACCACGTACTCGTTCGATGAGGACGACTACCACCTGACCAGGAAGGACGCGACTGCACGCGATGCGCCGCCGCTCCACATCCGGCTGGACTTCGCCGAATCGACAACAGGCGAATGGCCGAAGGAGCTGGTTCAGCGACTGCAGCCCGTGATCGTGATTGACGACGACGGGCTTCAGCACATTGTGCTCCGCGTCGACAGCGGCTTTGACACGGCGGCCAATGACTTCGTGACGGACTGGAAATTCGCTGACATCACTGGAGCGATCCTCGCGCCGAAGGCCCAAACCCCAACTCACTTCAGTGCGTTGCTGCAGTTCGCTCCGACTCACTACCTTTCGGCGGTTCGCGACGCGAAGACGGAGTTCGGCTCGCGCGGCACCTTCTTTGGCGCGTACATCAGAAATCCTGGACTCCCGAAGGACGTGCGCGATGACCTGCAGCAGAAGCTCGCCGACATCAACACTGCCGTCATCGAGGCGCACACCACGTTACGTGAACTGCGCGAGAACCTCACGAAAGCCCAGCGAATTGTGGCACTCGGAAGCGCAGACAAGGTCGACATCGAAGCGGTCCCCGCGCGGGTCTCAGACCTCCTCGCGAAGACGCAGGTGAGCATCACGTCGGTGACGGGGGCATCGCTTCCGCTCGCGCGGCACGGTGCGGGCACGCAGAGCCTGGCTGTGCTGTTTCTCTTCGAATCGTTCGTGAAGACGTTTCAGGCTGGCGCGGCCGTGCCCGCGTCGCTGCTCCTCCTGGAGGAGCCGGAGACGCATCTGCACCCCAACGCCGTGCGCGCTCTATGGCCGGCACTCGCGGCGCTCCCCGGCCAAAAAGTCGTTAGCACGCACAGCGGCGACTTGCTTGCACGCGTGCCGATCCGCGAGGTGCGCCGCCTCTATCGGCGCGGCGGTACTGTGCGCGTAGGCGCAGTCGGTGACGCCGCATTGACAGATGCTGAGCGCTCGAAGATCGACTTCCACGTTAGAAACAGCCGTGGTGAGTTGCTCTTCGCTTCGTCGTGGCTGCTTGGCGAGGGCGAAACGGAGTTTTGGATCTACGAGGCGGCGGCCGCGCTGCTCGGCGTGAGTCTGGATGAGCTTGGCGTCCGATTCGTTAACTTCAAATGGTCCGGCGCCGAGCCGCTGTTGAAGGTCGCGAATGCTCTCGGCATCTCGTGGTTTCTTACGGCTGACGGCGATGCGGAAGGCGCAAACCTCGTAAAAACGGCAACGGCGCACCTCGACGGGCGCGCCGCCGCGGATCACATTCACCAGCTGCCGTTTCGCACGATCGAGAACTGTCTTGCGGAGAATGGCTACGGATCGATCTTCGAGGGCCATGTTTCGCCGCAAAAGAAAGCTTCGGTCACCGCGAACCCAGGGGATTGGGCCTACTGGGATCAGGTGCTCCGCGCAGGTGGCGACAAATCGAAACCGCTCGTCGCGCAAGAGGTGGTGGAGGAGATGCGGAAGCGCGGCACGGCCGGCA
>DASVUA010000621.1:0-6501 GCA_036387295.1 Thermoanaerobaculia bacterium
ACGCCGCAGGCGTCGAGCACGACGACGAACGCGCGGGAGCGGCCGGGCACGCCCGGCATGTTCTCAGGGAGCGTGCGGGCGGGTCAGGCCGTGGCGCGAGGGTGCGCGCGGAAGTACACGTCCTTCAGGTTCTCTGCCGAGACGTGCGTGTAGATCTGGGTCGTGGAGATGTCGGCGTGGCCGAGCATCATCTGCACGGACCGGAGATCGGCGCCGTTTTCGAGCAGATGTGTAGCGAATGCGTGGCGCAGGACGTGAGGCGAGATGTGCGCTTTGATGTCCGCGTCGCGCGCGTATTTGACGATCTTCATCCAGAACGCCTGGCGCGTCATCGGACGGCCGCGGAACGAGAGAAAGAGATGCGGATCGGCGTACTTGTCGAGCTCGGGACGGCCGCGCTCGATGTACTGCACGATCGTGTCGCGCGCGGCGTCGCCGAACGGCACGATGCGTTCTTTCGAGCCCTTCCCGATCGTGCGAAGGAACCCGGCGTCCATCACCAGCTCGTCGAGCCGCACCTTGATCAGCTCACTGACGCGCAGCCCGGTCGCGTAAAGCAGCTCGAGCATCGCCGCGTCGCGCAAGCCGTCCGGCTTGGTCCGATCGGGCGCCGCGAGGAGAGCCTCCACTTCGGTCGGATGCATCGACTTCGGCAAGGTCGACCAGAGCTTCGGATTCTCGAGGTTCTCGGTCGGATCTTTCTTGAGATGCCGCTCTGCCACGAGGAAGCGAAACAGCCCGCGAATCGCCGCGAGCGCGCGCGCCACCGACCGCGCGGAAATGCCGGCCGCGCGCAGCATCTGAAAGTATTTGACGATGTGAATCCGCTCGACGCGATCGATGTCGAGCGACTGATCGTTCATGAAGTGGCCGAAGTGACGAAGGTCGATCGCGTACGCCGAAAGCGAGTTCTTCGCGAGCCCTTTCTCCACCGAAAGGTAATCGAGAAAGATCGGCAGGTAGGTGATGAAGAAAGGGCCGGTGGGCTTTTTCTCGGGATCGTTTTGCCTGGGCTTGTTCAACGCCTGGTCAGTTTATCCCTCGCTACGCTCGGGATGCACTCTCGTGAGCCACCACATCGGCCATGTACGAGCTGCGGACGAACGGGCCGGAAAACACGGCCCGGAATCCGAGCGCTTCGCCGGCGACGCGGTACTCTTCGAAGACGCTCGGATGCACGTACTCGATCACTTCGAGCTTCTCGCGCTTCGGCTGCAGGTACTGTCCGATCGTGACGATCTCGACGTTCGATTCGCGCAGTCGGTTCAGCACTTCGAGAACTTCCTCGCGCCGTTCGCCGAGGCCGAGCATCAGGCCTGATTTCGTGATCACGTCCGGCTGGACGGTTTTCGCGTGACGCAGCACTTCGAGCGAGCGCTCGAAACGCGAGCCGGGGCGGACGTGGCGATACAAACGAGGCACCGTTTCGACGTTGTGGTTGTAATAGTCGGGCTTCGCTTCGACCACCGTGCGAACCGAGTCGAGATTGCCGCGAAAGTCGGGCGTCAGCACTTCCACCGCCGCCTCGGGCAATGCTTCGCGCAGCTCGCGAATCGTTTCGGCGAACTGGCGCGCACCGCCGTCCGGCACATCGTCGCGCGTCACCGACGTCACGACGACATGTTTGAGTCCCATCCGTCGCGCCGTCTCTGCTACCGCGCGAGGCTCATCCGGCGACGGCGCCGTGTAAGGCAAACCGGTCGTCACATTGCAGAAGCCGCAGGCGCGCGTACAGACGTCGCCGAGAATCATGAACGTTGCGGTGCCGCGCGAAAAACATTCGCTGCGGTTCGGACAGGCGAGCGACTCACAAACGGAGTGCAGCTCGCGCTCGCGCAACATCGTCTTGATCTCGCGCAGAGCACTGAGATTGAGTTTTTTCTCGCGGATCCACTCGGGCAGGCGTTGAGTCATAGAAGTCGCGGCTGGACGCAGAATGATGAGCGTCTGTTGCGCTGTGCATTCTGCACGGATTCGTACAAACGAAAAGTGCCGCCTCTTGCGAAGCGGCACTCAATCAGAGATCGATTTTGGGATTAATGACCCGCCGGCACGGCGAGGCTCTTTTCCAGGCACTTGTGGATGAGCTTCTCGGCTTCGGGCTCGGGGATGTTCTTGACGATCGCGACCTCGGAGACGAGGAGGTACTTCGCGCGGTCGTACATTTTTTTCTCACGGAACGAGAGGCTCTTCCGCTTCTGGACTTCGTTGAGATTCTTCAGCACGTCGGCTACATCCTCGAGCTTGCCGGTCTTCATCTTCTCGAGGTTGTCACGATAACGGCCCTTCCAGTCCGTATGGGCTTTGACCTGCTTCTCTTCCAGCAGGCTGAGGAGACCTTTGATCTCTTTCTGCTGGTAAAGACGGCGAAGTCCTACACGGTCTGTGTTCGTGATCGGCACCACCAACCGCGAATTATTCGCAAGGAGGCGAAGGTGGTAATAACTGTCTCCCTGCGGCATGATCGGCGACTCGCCAATATGCTCGACCACGGTCACACCGTGGTTCGGGTAGACGAGCTTGTCCCCGACCTTGAAACTTAGCTTGACTGACGACAAAGTGAGGCTCCTTTCGGAAAGCGCTTAGAGCTACTACAAGAGGGATCGGCATTCTACGTCAGCGGGGCATGTGCGTCAAACCATCGAACGTGCAATGCGGCCGCGACAGGCACTGCCCCGCGGGTGCTCGGCGCACTGCAAAGATCGCGCGCGAAGTGCCAATGGTTCTGTGCGGTAGCACTACGCCCACATGCCGCGGCTAACGCATGCGCCGGATCATCTGGTGCAGTTTGTCGAGCCCCTCACGCCGCTCGGCTTCGCTTCCGGTGAGCAGATCCTCGATCATCTGCAGCTCGGTCCGCAGCTCGAGCTGCGTCGCCGCATCGGTCTCCGGCCGGACGGTCGTCGATGGACGGGGCGCGATCACCGCGATCGTGCTGCTGGCGCTGCCGCCCAGCGCATCGCGCATCCGCTGCGCGCTCGCGCGCACCGACGGCAGCTCGCCGTTGTCGAGCGCACGCATCAGCGCTTTCGCACTCGTCACCGCCTCCGCGTACGGACTCGTGGCGAGATCGACGATGCGCGCCTGCACGAGCGCGAGATCGATGTTGCCGTAGCCGCCTTCCTTGTTCGCCGTCGCCACGACGCGTGCGGTCGCCTGCCGCGCGATCGCCGGCAGATCGAGCGGGCGCGTTTCACCCGGCTGCATCCACGATTTCACTTCGAACGAACGCTGCTGCACTTGCGACGTCCCTTCCGCGATGTACTCGACGTCGACCCGCTCGATCCACACCGGACGATTCTTCCGCACCAGAAAACGGCGCGACGGAATGTCGACGATGACGCGATAGATGTTCGCGCCGCGCAATTCGACGGTTTCCATCTTGTCTGCGCGCGGCTCGATGGAAAACGAGTTCGTGACGCGTCCCGATTCGAATCGCTCGTAGCGCGCGTATTCGTACGAGCCGTCGGCGCGCCGGCCGCGCAGCAGCTCGATGTCTTCTTCGACGATCCGTTTCAGAAGAGCGGTCGGCAGGTCGCGTTTGCTCGCTTCGGCGACACGGTCGACCACCAATGCATCGTTCGTCACCTGTTCCACAGGAGACTGCGCGAACGCGGCGCTTGCGAACAGCGCGATTGCAATGAAGCGCTTCATGCTTTCACCCCCAGTTGATCGAGCGTACTCGTGCCGGCCAGTCCGTCGGAAGGCAGTTCGAGCAGCTCGCAAATCGTCGCGCCGAGATCGCCGAACGTGGAGCGCGTGCCGAGCGGACGCGCGCCGCGGATGCGCGGGCCTGCGACGACCAGCGGCACGTACTCGCGTGTGTGATCGGTCGAGACATCCGTCGGATCGCAGCCGTGATCGGCGGTGATGAAGACGAGATCGTTTTCGCGCAGCGAGTCGAGCAGCGCGGCGAGCTCGCCGTCGAAGGTTTCGAGCGCCCTCGCATAGCCGACCGGATCGTTGCGATGGCCGTATTTCGAATCGAAATCGACGAGGTTCGTGAAGATGAAGTCTGCGTTGGATTCGCGCACCAGGTCGGTCGTTTTGCGCATGCCGTCGGAGTTCGACTCGGTGCGGATCTCCGTGCCGATGCCGACGCGGTCGAAGATGTCGGCGATCTTGCCGAGGCCGAGCACCTCGCGTCCTGCGTTATGCGCGCGCTCGAGCACCGTCTCGCCCGTCGGTTTCACGGAAAAGTCTTTCCGGTTCGCGGTGCGTTTGAAGTGTCCGGTGCCGCTGCCGACGAACGGCCGCGCGATGATGCGCCCCACGTTGTGCTCGCCGCGCATCAGCTCGCGCGCTTCGGCGCAGATCCGCCAGAGCTCTTCGACCGGAATGATCTCTTCGTGCGCCGCGACCTGGAACACCGAGTCGCCGGATGTGTAGACGATCGGCGCGCCGCTGCGCATGTGCTCTTCTCCGAGCTCGTCGAGGATCACGGTGCCGGACGCCGGCTTGTTGCCGAGCGTCTTCCGCCCGATTCGTTTTTCATACTCCCGCATGACCTCGGCCGGAAAGCCGTCCGGATACGTGCGAAACGGATCCTTCACCACGAGCCCCATCATTTCCCAGTGGCCGGTGGTCGTGTCCTTGCCGGCGCTCAGTTCCGCCATGCGGCCGAACGCGGCGGCCGGGATCTCGGTCGTGGCGGGAGTCGGCAGCGTGTGCAGCAGGCCGAGGCGGGTGAGCGTGGGGAGGTGCGGATGCTGCGATTCGAGAACGTGTCCGAGAGTGTTGGAGCCCTCGTCGCCGAACTCGTGAGCGTCGGGAAGCTCGCCTACGCCGAGGGAGTCGCAGACGATGACGATTGCACGGTTTTTCATGAACCTGCTTTCTTGCGTGTGGATTTTGGCGCCGTCGCCGTTTTCGCGCTCAACTTGCGCGGCGCCGCGGACGTGAGTCGCACGAGTGTGCGCAGAGCCTCATTCACCGATTCGGAATCGGGAAAGATGTCGAGTAGATCGGGAGCGAGTACACGCAGATTCCGCGATTTGTAGTAATCACGTGCGAATGGATTCGGCCGCGCGTTCGAGAGATCGATCTCTCGCTCGAGCGGGTCAGTCTCGCGCGCGGTGCGCTTTGCGTTCTTCATAGGCTCGTTTCTCATATCGCGTCGGGTGACGGCAGCTGATGATGCGGACTGACGTTTTGTAGCGAATCGTGTAGACGGCGCACAGCACTCTTTCGTGGGCGGAGATCCCCACGATGATAAAGCGATCCTCGTCGTCGGAATGCTCCACGTCGTCTTCGATGATCGCGTCGTCGTCGCCGAACACCGATGCAGCTTCTTCGAACGAGATCCCATGCTTGCGCACGTTCTCGCGCGCTTTCGCGAGGTCCCATTCGAAGTTCGGAATCATCCCAGATGCTCGTGAATCAGCGGCCGCTCCGCCGGCTGTTCGTCGCCGAACGTCACGAATGACAGGAAGCGCGGCGCGAGATCATCCGAGGCTTTGCGGTTGCCGAGTTGAATGCGCGCGATCACCTCGCCCGCCTTCACTTCGTCGCCGGTGCGGCGGTCGAACATCACGCCTGCCGCGTAGTCGATCACGTCGTCCGCTTTCTTGCGGCCCGCGCCGAGATCGACGGTGAACATGCCGGCCTGATAGGTATCGATGTGGGTGATGAAGCCGGATTGCGGCGCTTTCACTTCGATGGTGGCCGAAGGTTGCGCGAGCAGCGAATAGTCGTCGACCACGTTTGCATCGCCGCCTTGCGCCGCGATCCACTTGCGGCACTGTTCGAGCGCACGGCCGGAGTCGAGCGCTTCTTTCAGCGCGGCGTTTGCCGCCGCCTCGTCGAAACGTCCGGACATCACGAGCACACGCTCGGCCTGCGCGCGCGTCACTTCCAGCACGTCCGCGGGGCCGTTGCCTTTCAGCACTTCGATCGTTTCGATGATCTCGTTTGCGTTGCCGGCGGCGACACCGAGAGGGCGATCCATGTCGGTGATCAGCGCTTCGACGCGCGTGCCGGATCCCGCCGCGGCGGCGATGAGGCTCTGCGCGAGCGCCTTCGAATCCTGGTAGAGGCGCATGAACGCGCCGCTGCCGGTCTTCACATCGAGAATGAGGCCGGACGCTCCCATGGCGAGCTTCTTCGACATGATCGAGGCGGTGATGAGCGGCAACGATTCGACGGTGCCGGTCACGTCGCGCAGCGCGTAGATCTTCTTGTCCGCCGGCGCGATTCCTTCGGTCGAGGTCGAGATCACGCAGCCCGCGTCAGCGACGCACCGCGCGAACTCCTCGCGAGACAGACGGGCGTTGAAGCCGGGGATCGCTTCGAGCTTGTCGAGCGTGCCGCCCGTGTGGCCGAGACCGCGGCCGGAGAGCATCCCGATCTGCACGCCACATGCGGCCACCCACGGCGAGAGGACGAGCGACACCTTGTCGCCCACACCGCCGGTGGAGTGCTTGTCGAGGACCGGCGTGTCGAGGTCCGACCAGTCGAGCACCGTCCCCGAGTCGCGCATGGCGAGGGTCAGCGCCACGGTCT
>DASVUA010000622.1:0-9497 GCA_036387295.1 Thermoanaerobaculia bacterium
CGCCGAATGCTTCGATCACAGCCGGCGGGCTAAGAGCCCGCCGATTCCTCGATCACAGCCGGCGAGCTAAGAGCCCGCCGATTTCTCGATCACAGCCGGCGGGCTGAGAGCCCGCCGCTCCACAGAATCCGCGCGCTGGCGCGAGGAACCGCCGCTGTCAGCCGATCCGCACAGAGCCATTGGCTGGTGAGCTTCTTGCTGGCAAGCCGCGCGTGAGTGAGAGACAGCGAGCCCTTGTGGTCGACGACGACGACCCGATCCGGACGATGCTCGCAAAAGTCGTCGAACGCCAGAATTTCCAGGTCGACACCGCCCGCGATGGCGTCGAAGCCATCGAGCGCATCGACGAGGACGGCTACTCCGTCATCGTCCTCGACATGATGATGCCGCGCATTGACGGTTACGGCGTCCTGCAGCACATGCAGGCGCACCATCCCGACAAGCTTCGCTGCACGATCATCGCCTCAGCCGTGCCGGAGAGCGAGATCCTGAAAAAGTTCGAGATGCCGGTGTATCGCATCCACGCCAAACCCTTCGACATGGCGAAGCTGATCGAAGACATTCGGGCGTGCACGGCGAAGTGACGATGCGTGATCGCGTTGTCAGTTGTCGGTTGTCTGACCGGCATCGCCCGAGCGAAGAGCTTCGCGTATAACCGAGAACCGACAACCGCGCGGCGGCGCGGCGCGCTATCGATTCGCGTACTGCTTCTCGTAGTACGCCTTGTACTCCGCGCTGCGCTCTTTGATCGCGCGCCACCACGGTTCGTTTTCCATGTACCAGCGCACCGTGCGGTCGAGCGCGGCGTCAAAGTCGGTCGTCATCGTGAATCCGAGGGATGCGAGCTTCGAAGTGTCGACCGAATAGCGGCGATCGTGGCCGACGCGGTCGGCAACGCGCTTGATGAGCGTGTCGGGCTTGCCGGTGAGCTGCAGGATGCGTTGCGTGATCTCGCGGTTCTCCCGCTCGTTGCCGCCGCCGATGTTGTACACCTCGGAATTCTTGCCGTGCTCCACGAGAAAATCGATCGCCGCGCAGTGATCCTCGACGAACAGCCAGTCGCGAATGTTTTTCCCGTCGCCGTACAGCGGCAGCGGCTGGTCCTCGATGGCGTTCGTGACGAAGAGCGGAATCAGCTTCTCCGGATACTGATACGGGCCGAAATTGTTCGACGCGCGCGTGATGATGACCGGCATCCCGTAGGTTTGCGCGTACGCGTACGCCATCCGGTCGCCCCCGGCCTTCGAGGCCGCGTACGGGGTCCGCGGATTCAGCGGATCGTTTTCGGTGAAGGAGCCCGACTCGATCGAGCCGTAAACCTCGTCGGTTGAAATCTGCACGAAGCGTTTCAGATCCGGTGCGTTCTTCTTCGCTTCCTCGAGCAGGACCAGCACGCCGTGCACGTCGGTCTGGATGAACGTGCCGGCTTCCATCAGCGAGCGATCGACGTGCGTCTCGGCGGCAAAGTTCACGACGACGTCGACGCCGCTGCCGTCGACGCCTTTGTACGCCTCGGCGACTTCGTCGGGATTGGCGATGTCGCCCTGCACGAAGCGGTAGTTCGGCTTCCCCTCGTACTCCGCGAGATTCTCGCGAATGCCGGCGTACGTGAGCTTGTCGAGGTTCACCACGGAAGCGGCGTCGCCGTATTTGTTGAAGAGGAAACGGATGAAGTTGGATCCGATGAAGCCGGCACCGCCGGTAACGAGGTAACGCATGCGGCGCGAATCCTACTAAAATCCCGCCCCCCATGCGCACACCCGTCGTTCGCGAGCTTCGAGATCTTCTGCGCCTCGCCACTCCACTCGCCGCCGCGCAGGCTGGAACGCAGCTCATGGGTCTCGTCGACGTCGCGGTCCTCGGCCGTCTGGGCGCGCGCGAGATCGCAGGCTCCGGCCTCGCCAACGCCATCTTCTTCGCCTTCTCGATCATCGCCACAGGGCTCGTCATGGGCGTCGATCCGCTGATGTCGCAGGCCATCGGCGCCGGCGACCGGCAGAGAGCGAGGCGCGTCCTGTGGCACGGGCTCTGGCTTGCGGTCTGCGTCGCCGTCGCGCTCACGCTGACGCTCATCGTCGCGGCGCTCCTGCTGCCGCGCATCGGCTCTCAACCGGAGTTGATCGAGCCTGCGACGACGTACCTGCTCGTCCGGATCACCGGAGTGCTCCCCTTCCTCGCCTTCTACGTCGTCCGCTCGTATCTGCAGGCGCTCGGCATCACGCGGCCGCTCCTCGTTTCGATGGTGGTCGCGAATCTGTTCAACCTCGGGGCCGACATCCTCTTCGTGTTCGGCGGCACGGTGTTGCCCGAGTGGTGCGGTCCGCTGCGTGCGTTTCCGGCGATGGGCGTCGGCGGTGCGGCACTGGCGACCGTGTTGTGCACGATCGTGCAGCTCGCGATCGTCGCGCGCGCGGTGATGAAGGTAGAGAAAGCGGAACCGGTGAGTCGCCGGTGGGACGGGGCGGAGATCATGCGTGCCGTGCAGGTCGGCTGGCCGCTGGGGCTGCAGATGGGAGCGGAGGTCGGGATCTTCGCGCTGGTGGGCCTCATGGCCTCCCGCCTCGGCACGCTGCATCTCGCTGCGCACCAGCTCGTGATCGGCATCGCCTCCTTCACGTTCACCGTCGCCCTCGGGATCGCCGCCGCGGCCTCCGTTCGGGTGGGGATGTGGATCGGCGCCGCGAATGCGGCCGCGACGCGGTTATCCGGCCGCGTTGCGTTCCTCGGCGGCGGGATCGTGATGGGGATCAGCGCGCTCGCGTTCGCGTTCTTTCCGCGCGCCATCGCGCGCCTGGTCACCGATCAGGAGAACGTCATCCTCGCCTCACTGCCGCTCATGGTCGTCGCCGCGGTGTTTCAGCTTTCGGACGGCATTCAGGCCGTCGGCGCCGGCGTGCTGCGCGGCGCGGGCGACACGAAGTTCGCCTTCTACGCGAACATCGTCGGCCACTGGCTGGTCGGTCTCCCCGTCGCGCTCTATCTCGGCTTCCACGCCGGCCTCGGCATCGTCGGCTTGTGGTGGGGCCTCTGCGCGGGACTGACCGTCGTCGCGGTGCTGCTGTTCGTCCGGTTCGAACGACTGTCGCGCAACGTCATCGCACCGGTCGCATAGCCGTCGCGCGCGCCCAAAAGAAAACGGCGGGCTTGCAAGCCCGCCGCTCCAGAGAAGCAAACGTCAGTGCGCCGGGAGCGCGATCAGTAGACGTTCCAGGTGCGGGTCATGTAGTCGCTGTAAAACAGCACGAACATGACGGCGAGCCAGAGGAACGAGCAGATGACGACGACCCAGGTCATGCGCGGCGAGTGGATCACGTGCATGAACCAGAGGATGACGACGGTCGCCTTCACGATGGCGATCGCCATCGCCACCGGGGTGTTCAACGCACCGAGATCGATTCGGGAGACCCAGACCGTGATGACGGTCAGGATCATCAGCGCGGCGAAAACGGCAAAGTACATTCCGAGCGGCGCAACGTGATGCGGTGCGGCGTGGCCGGAGTAAGTCTCGTGATCGGGTTGATGAGCCATTCGATTCCTCAGACCAGGTACAGCAGCGGGAACAGGAAGATCCAGACGATGTCGACGAAGTGCCAGTACAGACCCATGATCTCGATCGGCGAGTAATACTCGGGACCGAAGTCGCCGCGCAGCGTCCGCTTGATGAACCAGATCAGCAGCCCGGCGCCGATGATCATATGCAGCGCGTGCAGGCCGGTCATCGTGAAGTAGAACGTCATGAACAGCTCGACGCCGCGCGTGAGATGCGGGTTCTCATGCTGGACGAACGTGAAGGCCGACCCGGGGAAGAGCCCTTCGTGAATGTGCTCGGCGTACTCGAAGCCCTTCACGCCGACGAAGATGCCGCCGAGGATGAGCGTGAGCACGAGCATGAGCGCGGTGAACTTGCGCTTGGCCTGCTGCGCGCCCCATACCGCGAGGGCCATGGTGAGCGAGCTGCCGATGAGGACGATCGTGTTGGCCGCGCCGATCTGCCAGTTCTGATGGTGCGAACCGGCCTTCCACGACTCGGGATACATGCTGCGGTAAATGAAGTACGCGCAGAAGATGCCGCCGAAGAAGAGGATTTCCTGGGCGACGAAGAACCACATGCCGAGGGTCGAAGCCTCGTGCTGCTGGCCCATGTCCTCGAAGTGGTGCTGAAGAAACGGATGATGATGGCCGTGTGGATGCGGCTCGGCGGCGTGCTCCGCGCTGTGACTCAGGGTCGCGTCAGACATTCTGAGTCTCCTTCATGGCCTTGAGGAACGCCGGGTAGTCGTACGCGTCCCACGTGACGACCGGCGTCTCGTGGAAGTTCTCTTTCGGCGGCGGCGAAGTGGTCGCCCACTCGAGCCCGGCCGCGCCCCACGGATTCGCGCCCGCCTTCCGGCCGAACTTCACCGACCAGGCGAGATAGACCATCGGAAGCAGGTAGCCGACCGCGAGAACCGTCGCGCCGGCCGTCGAAAGGACGTTCAGCACCTGGAACTCCGGCGCGTACGCGTGGTAGCGGCGCGGCATGCCGACGTAGCCGACCAGAAACTGCGGGAAGAACGTGAGGTTGAAGCCGACGAAGACGAGGAGCGCCGAAAGGCGGCCCCACCACTCCGGATACATGCGGCCGGTGATCTTCGGCCACCAGTAGTGGATGCCGGCCATGTAGGCCATGATCGTTCCGCCGACCATGATGTAGTGAAAGTGCGCGACGACGAAGTAGCTGTCGTGCACGTGCACGTCGACCCCGAGCGCGCCGAGGAAGAGGCCGGTCACGCCGCCGATGGTGAAGAGGCCGATGAAGCCCATCACGTAGAGCATCGGTGTCTGCCACGACACCGAGGCCTTGTACATCGTGGCCGTCCAGTTGAAGACCTTGATGGCCGAGGGGACGGCGACGAGCATCGTCAGGAAGGAAAAGACCATCGCCGAATAGACCGACATGCCGGCCACGAACATGTGGTGAGCCCACACGAGAAAGCCGAGGAAGGCGATGCCGAGCGACGAGAAGGCGACGAACTTGTAGCCGAAGATCCGCTTGCGCGTGAACGCCGCCACGCACTCCGAGATGACGGCCATGCCCGGCAGAATCATGATGTAGACGGCCGGATGCGAATAGAACCAGAACATGTGCTGATAGAGCACGGGATCACCGCCCAGGGCGGGATCGAATATGCCCACTTGCAGCACCCTCTCGATCATCAGCAGCACGAGCGTGATCGCGAGCACCGGCGTCGCCAGCATGATCACGACGCTCGTCGCGTACATCGACCAGACGAACAGCGGCAGGCGATACCAGGTGAGGCCCGGCGCGCGCATCCGGTGGATGGTCACGAGGAAATTGAGGCCGGTGAGAATCGATGAGAAGCCGGTGATGAACGCACCGAGCGTCGTTGCGAAGACTTTGGTGTTCGAGTACTGCGTGGAGAACGGTGTGTAGAACGTCCAGCCGGTGTCGACGCCGCCCGTGATGATGACGATGACGCCGAACGTGCCGCCGATCATGTAGATGTACCAGCTCAGCAGGTTCAGCTTGGGAAAGGCGAGATCTTTCGCCCCCAGCATGATCGGCAGAATGAAGTTGCCGATGATGGCCGGGATGGCCGGGATGAGAAAGAAGAAGATCATCACGATGCCGTGCAGCGTGAAGAGCTTGTTGTAGGTGTCGGAGGTGAACATGTCGCCTTCGGGCGTGAGCAGCTCGAGGCGCATCAGGAAGGCGATGACTCCGCCGACGATGAAGAACGTGGTGATGGAAAAGAGATAGAGGATCGCGATGCGCTTGTGGTCCTTGGTGAGGAGCCACGAGAGCACGCCGTACTCGTCGTTGATGTAGTTCCGCCGCTCCCTGGTCGAGGGCTCGATGAACGGTGCGTCTTCGATCGTGGTGCTGGTCATCGTCTTACCTGTTGGTTGGTGTTGGTGGCAGCGGGCGGACGGGTGGGCGTGGCAGGCGCGGTTGCGCCCGCGGCGCCGGCGGCGGCCGGAGCTCCGGCGGTGGGGGCTGCGGTGGTCGTGGCGCCGGCAGTCGGCGTGGCGCCTCCGGCGGGGTTGGGCTGACCGCCGGTCGTACCGGGGCCGGACGCGCCGGTGGTCGTCGTCACGGCGCCGGCACTGGTGCCGAACGACTGTTGCGACTCGACCGGATTCGCGACCGGCTGGTCGACGCCGATGGTGCGGACATAGGCGAGCAGGCGAATCAGGTCGTCTTCGTTCACCTGGCCCTGGAACGTCGGCATGATCGGCTGGAAGCCGGCCGCGATCTTCGCCTGCGGGTTGAGGATCGATTCGCGGATGTAGTTCTCATCCGCGACGACCGTTCTGCCGTCGCTCAGCGGACGGCTCTTGCCGTAAAGACCGGCGAGATTCGGTCCGCGCGCACCGGCGGTGTTGGTGTGGCAGGTGTTGCACGCGTATTTCTCGAACAGCTTTTCGCCCTGCGATGCGAGCGAGCCTTCGCTGCCGCCGGCGAGCCAGCGCTGATAGTCGACCGGTTCCATGACTTCGACCCAGCCGATCATGCCGGAGTGCAGCGTGCCGCAATACTCCGCGCAGAAGATGTGGTAGCGGCCAGGCTTGGTCGCTTCGAACCACATCGTGCGGAAGCGGTTCGGCAGCACGTCGGCTTTCACACGAAAGGCGGGGAACCAGAGGCTGTGAATCACATCCTCGGAGGCCATCGTGATCTTGACCGGACGCCCCACCGGAACGTGCAGGTAATTGATCTCACGCTGCCCGCTCGGATGCTGGAACTTCCACATCCACTGACGGCCGGTTGCGTAGATCTCGATCGCATTCGCCGGCGTGCGGTTCATCCGGAAAAAGACGTACGCGCCGGCGACGAAGATGCCGATGAAGATCAGCAGCGGCACGACGGTCCAGGTGATCTCCAGCGCGGCCGGCGGCTCCTGCTCCTGCGCCAGCTCGTTGTCGGGCCGGCGGCGGTACTTGATCGCGAAGAAGAAGATCACGATCCAGATGAGGAGCGAGACCGCGCCCGTGACTGCGACGAGGAACAGATAGAGCCCGTCTACGAGCGGAGCGACGCTCGAGGCAGACTCGGGAAAGAGTGGGAAATCATTCATTTCGTTGTCTCGACGGGTGACATCCGCCGCTCTCTCCGGAACATGACGCCGATGAATCCGCCGAGCGTGAGGAGCGTGGCGACGCCCCCGGCGCGCGCGAACATCATCGCGTTGCGGCTGTACTTCCCGGTGGCGGGGTCGTAGTGAAAACAGAGCAGGAGCATCTGGTCGGTGACGTTGCCGACTTTCCCTTCAGAGGCTTCGACGATCGCCAGACGGAGATCGCGCGGCTTGAACTCGAAGCCGTAGAAGTAGCGCGACGTGCGGCCGTCGGGCGTCAGCACGAGCAGCGCCGCGCCGTGCGCGAACTGGTCGGTCCGGCTGTCGTACGCGTACTGGAAGCCGACCGTGTCGGCGAGTTTCTTGATCGCCGATTCATGCGCGGTCAGAAAGTGCCAGCCGCTGGCCGATTCGAGCCGGCCATAGTGGCGAATGTACTTTTCCTTGAACCGTGCGGCGTCGGCCGCTTTGTCGCGAGGGTCGATGCTGACGGTGATGACGTCGAACTCTTTGCCGATGTCGAACTTCAGATGCGTCAGCGCGGTGGTCGTCCCTTCGAGAACCATCGGGCAGAGCATCGGGCAGCGGAAGTAGACGAAGTTGAGCAGAACCGGACGTCCTTTGCCGAAGTACTCCTTCAGCCGGACGACCTTCCCCTGCTCGTCGCGCATCTGCAGATCGAGCGGAATGCGCGTGTTGAGCTTCTGCGCGATCGAAACATGGCCGGGCAGCTTCGGCTGATCGGCCGAGCTCTGCGCGAGCGCGGGAAGCGCAATCGCGACCGCGATGACGGTTGCCAATAGCCCGTGTCCTGTGGCCGCCGGCGCGCGCCGCGAGCGCGACGACGCACTGGCAACGGGCAACAGGCAACGGGCAACCGCGGCGATCACTGGTGCGTACCCCCGGTGGTGTTCGTCGTGGCGGGATGGACGGCGCCCGTGTCGGCGGGCGGCTGATTGCCGGCCGGCGCCGGGTTCGCGCCGGGAACCGGCTGCGTCGCGGGCGGAGTCGCCGGAACCGTTCCGCCGGCGAGCTGGCCCTGCACCGCGAGGCGCGCGGCGAGCAGCGACTTGGCGTTCGCGATCGGCATCCGGACGATGCCGCGCTCGCGATCGATCCAGCCGTAGCTCTTCAGCACCTGCTCTTCGCGGGTGCGGAGCGCGTGCAGGTTCGTGACCGGCGTGTTGCTCTGCGGCGGAACGACGGTGCCTTTGCCGTCCGCGGTCGGAAACGGCTCGAGCAGCGGCTGATTCTGCGGCACGTCCGCATTGGCCGGGCGCGCCACCGCGGTCTGCGGCGGATCTTCGCGGCGCTGTTCGACACCCGCGAGCGTCTTGTAGAAAAAGAGAATCGCGAGATGCGTGAGGATGCCGAAAACGATGAAGACGACGATGAACCACAGCAGTCCCCGTACGGGAACGTCCGACGACTCGTGGTGCGTCTCCGCGTTGAACAGGTCGTCGTCTTCGTACTTGATGTGCTCAGGCATGGCGCGCTCCCTCCCGGGTGAGAGCTCCCTCGCGGATGGCCTCATCGACCCACGTCTCGTGGATCGGAATGATGGTCTGGCCCTTCAGCTGCGCGATGAACGCGAACAGCCAGAGCCCGCCGATGCCGATGAACGCGAACGGCGTGATCCAGGAGAAGTGGAAATGCGGGCCGTAATGAGCCGGTCCGATGAGCCAGTAGATGTCGATGAAGCGCATCACCAGGATGATGATCGTGACGATGGCGATCGTCCGCGGCCGGTCCTTGATGCCGCGCATCAGCAGCATGAAAAACGGCAGGAAGAAGTGGAAGAGGATGAGGATCGCAGCCATCACTCCCCACCCGCCCTGCATGCGCGTGACGTAGTAAGGCGTTTCCTCTTTGATGTTGCCGTACCAGACGAGAAGGAACTGCGAGAAGTTCGTGTACGCCCACAGCATCGTGAAGGCGAGCATGAGGTTGCCGAGATCGCGGAAGTGGTTCGGCCGCAGCACGTTGTCCATGGCCGGGTTGTCCGACAGGAGAGTGAGGAAGAACGTCACGAACGCGAAGGCCGAGAGGCCCGCGCCGACCGTGAACGCGATCCCGAACATAGACGAGTACCACTTCGGCTCGAGCGACATCACCCAGTCGATCGAGGAGAACGTCAGCACCATGACCACCATCAGCAGGCCGGCGGCGCTCCACTTGCGGCGCGCGAGCTCGACATACGGTGAGCGGTCTTTGTAGAACTTGAGCGAGAGCATGCGCACCCGCCAGGCCCAGAGCGACAGCAGGCCGAGGTAGATGAGCGAGCGGATCAGCCAGCCGGGCACGTTCAGCCACCACTTCGCTTTCGCCTGCAGCAGCGCGTCGTGCGCGACGATGTCGTGATTGGCCCAGACGTAGATGTGCTCGAGGCCGATCGCGATCGGAATGGCGAAGAGGATG
>DASVUA010000623.1:0-6390 GCA_036387295.1 Thermoanaerobaculia bacterium
CCGCGAACAGCAACAGTCAACTGATCGACGGCCCTGCACTCGCCGCGCAGTTCAGCGGTCCACGCGGGCTCACGTTCGCCGGTGCGCTCTACATCGCCGACACACGCAATGACGCCGTGCGCGTGGCGAGCGTCGCGCTGCAACTCGATCGCATTGCGCCGGCGCGTGGTCCGTCGTCTGGCGGCACGCAGGTGCGTGTCTACGG
Organism: Thermoanaerobaculia bacterium; assembly: GCA_036387295.1. GTDB lineage: Bacteria > Acidobacteriota > Thermoanaerobaculia > Gp7-AA8 > Gp7-AA8 > QHVT01. Next base: position 206 of record DASVUA010000623.1, read on the forward strand.
CGCAGGGTTCGTGGCCGGGCAGACGCGCGTCTCCTTCGGCGGTGTGAGTGCGACGAACGTGACGCAGGTCTCGTCCGCGGAACTGCTCGTCGCGACGCCGCAGCACGCGGCCGGCGCTGTCGACGTCGTCGTATCGACACCCAGCGACACGGCAACGCTGGCGGCCGCGTACTCGTACGTCGCACCGCCCAGCATCACCGCGGTTTCACCCGCCAAAGGGCGAACGGCAGGTGGCGAGGCCGTGACCATCACCGGCAATGCCTTCGAGTCCGACACCGAGTTCTTCTTCGGCTCCGCTCGTGCGACGCAGCCGATCATCATCGATTCCGCAACAGCATCCGTGAAGACGCCGCCCGGTGCGCATGGTGTAGTCGATGTCATTGCACGTACGGCCGGTGGCGAAGCGCGACTGACGAACGGCTTTCGCTATTGGGCGCCGCCCATCATTTCCGGGTTCACGCCTGCAAGCGGCGCAACCGGAACGCTCGTCACGGTCACCGGCACCGCGTTCGATTCCGACGCTACAGGGAACCTCGTTCGCTTCGGCGCGATCCCGGCGAACGTCATTGCGGCCAGCGAGACATCGTTCGTCGTGGCCGTTCCTGCTGGTCCGGTGAGCGCTCCGATCTTCGTCACGACGGCGGGCGGCAGCGCATTCAGCGCAACGGCATTCGTCATTCCTGTGGTGACAGCGATTTCCATTGAACCGGCGACCGCGGAGATTGAACCGGGTTCAACGCAACAGTTCACCGCCCGCGCGACGTGGAGCGATGGACGCAGCACCGACGTGACGACCACCGTGACGTGGTCGAGCAGCAACACGCAGGTCGCCACAATCGCCACGTCCGGCCTCGCACGCGGCGTCGCTTCGGGGTCAACAACCGTCGAGGCCACGCTCACCGGCATTACAGCGACGGCACGCCTGACCATCCGCTCGACCGAGCCTCTGCCCGCCGATCCCGCCGCCGTTGCGCCGCCCACCGACCGCACCATCGCGCAGACGTTCGACGACACGACGCGCTTCCTCTACAGCGGCGCAGATCCAATTCAGACCGGCGTCGCCGCAGGGGCGATCGACGCGCGCCGCGCCGCGGTCATGCGGGGCCGTGTGCTGACCCGCGACGGAACACCGCTCGGCGGCGCCACCGTTACGATCGTCGGCCGTCCGGAGCTCGGGCAGACCCTTTCCCGCGCGGACGGCATGTACGACCTCGCGGTGAACGGCGGCGGACGACTCACCGTGCGGTACGAGCGGGCCGGACACCTCCCGATCGAACGGCAGCCGTACGTGGCGTGGAACGAGTTCACGGTCATCGACGACGTGGCTCTGACGCCGCTCGACGTCAACGTGACCACGATCGCTTCGGGCTCACCATCGCTGCAGGTCGCGCGTGGCGGACGCATGACGGACAGTGACGGCGCACGGCAGGCAACGGTCCTCTTTCCCGCCGGGACGACCGCCGCGCTCGTGATGCCGGACGGGTCGACACAGTCCCCCGTCGCGATCAACGTCCGTGCGACCGAGTACACGGTCGGCGCGAACGGCGCCAAAGCGATGCCGGCGGAACTGCCGCCGGCCAGCGCCTACACGTATTGCGTCGAGCTCTCCGCCGATGAAGCGATTGCAGCCGGTGCGACCGAGGTGCGCTTCAGCAAGCCGGTGTTCGTGTACGTCGAGAACTTTCTCGGCTTCCGCGTCGGCGGCATCGTTCCCTCCGGCTACTACGACCGGCAGCGCGGGACCTGGATCGCCTCCACGAACGGCCGCATCGTCCGCATCACGGCGATCTCGAACGGCATGGCCGATCTCGATGTCACGGGCGACGGCTTTGCCGATTCCGGTTCGACCCTCACGAACCTCGGCATCGATGACGCCGAGCGACTCCAACTCGCGAGCCTCTACACCGCCGGCCAGTCGTTCTGGCGCGTGCCGGTCACGCATTTCACGCCGTGGGATTACAACTGGCCGTATGGCGTGCCATTCGACGCGGTGCCTCCGTCACTCTCCGCGCCGGGCGAAGATCCGGGCCCGGTCGAAATCAGTCCGCCTTCCGCCGAACCCGACCTCGATGATCCGGTGTTGAAATGTGGCTCCGTGATCGAGTGCGAGAACCGCGGCCTCGGCGAAGCCGCACCGATCACCGGCGCCCCCTGGACGCTCAACTATCGCAGCCATCGCACCGAAGGGCGCAGTGGCCGGTACACCCTCACGATGCAGCTCACCGGCGCGTCACTCCCACGCGGAGTGAAGAACGTCGAGCTCGAGATTCAGGTCGCGGGTGAACGTGTCCGGAAGACGTTCCCGCCGCAACCAAACCTCACGTACCGCTACACCTGGAACGGACGCAATCCGTACGGCCAGCACGTCGAAGGGGGCATGAACCCGCAGGTTCACGTCGGCTACTCGTATGACATGGTCTATCAGGGGCCGTACGCGTTCGGGCTCTCGTTCGGACGCGTCTCCAATACGCGCGATACGCTCCGGATCGGCCGGATGGAAGTGACGCTCTGGCAGACGCTTTCCATCCAGGCGCCGCAGCGTGGCGGCGCGAGCTTGCGCGGTGCGTGGACGAACAAGGCCGCGGCCCTCGGCGGCTGGTCGCTCAGCGCGCATCATGCGTACGATCCGCGTCATCAGGTGCTCTATCTCGGGAGCGGCGAACAGCGCAATGCGCAGCCGGTGATCGCGCCGTTCGCCGGAATGTTCCGCAAATACGGGCACAAAGGCGATGGCGGTCCGGCGACCGAGGCGTTTCTGAACGAGCCGGAATCAGTGGCGGTTGCAGCCGATGGAAGTGTCTACATCGCCGACTCGATCAATTTCGTCATCCGGAAAGTCGACCCGTCCGGCCGGATCTCCACCGTCGCCGGCATTGCGGGCCGGTCGGGCCGCAGCCCCGGCGCAATCGTTGGCGATGGCGGTTCCGCCACGAGCGCGGAACTGGTCTATCCGTGGGACGTCGAGATCGCCGCCGACGGAACGCTGTACATCGTCGATCACGCCACGATCCGCAAAGTGACGCGCGGCGGCGTCATCTCGACGGTCGCCGGTACCAACACCTGGAGCCCGAACGGTGAAGGCGACGGTGGTCCGGCCACGCAGGCGAAGATCTCGCCGCGCGGCATGACGCTCGGCCCGGACGGGACGCTCTACTTCCTCGATGGCTACGGCATCCGGCAGGTCAGCGACGGCATCATCACCACACTCGTGCGGCGATTCGACAGTACCGGCTACAGCATCAATGGGTTCGATGTCGCCAGCGGACCGGATGGGAGCCTCTACTTCGTCGCGACGACCTCGCAGGCAAGCCAGGCGATCGTGCGCCGCTGGCCGGACGGCAGGCTGTCGACGCTGGCGGTCGGAGCAGATGCTCCCTCGGGCATCGTCGTCGCGCGTGACGGAAGCATCTACTTCAGCAGCCGAAGCGGCAGCTACGTCCGCCGGATGAGCCCTGACGGCACGATCGTGACCGTCGCAGGCAGCGGCAACACCAGCAATGATGACTATGCTCCGCCGACAGCGGTGGGACTCGGCAGGTCGTGGCTGGGACGCATTGCATTCGGCCCCGACGGCTCGCTGTACATTGCGGACGGCAACTACTCGCTGATCCGCAAAATCGAGCCGTCGCTGCCCGGCGGCGTCCTTCCGGACGGCGGGCGCATCGTCTCCCAAGACGGCTCCGAGGTGTATGTGTTCGACGGCAACGGCCGCCACCTCGCCACCGTCGGCCGTAATGGCGAGCCGCGACTGCAGTTCGGCTATGACAGCGCGGGACAGCTCCTCTCCATCACCGACGCCGACGGCAACGCAACCACGGTCGAACGCGATGACGACGGTGTCCCCATCGCGATCGTCGCGCCCGGCGGTCAGCGCACCACATTCGCACTGGACACGAACGGCTACCTCTCGTCGGTCACAAACCCCGCAGGTGAGACCCGCGGCTACTCGTATACAAGCACCGGTCTGCTCCTCTCGTACCGCGATCCGCGCGGGAAACTGCACCACTACGAATACGACGACGGCGGCTCGCTGACCGCCGACACCGCGCCCGACGGCGGCACGAAGACACTGCGGATCTTCGAGAAAAACCAGCAGCGCACGATCACCTTCACCACCGCCGAGGGACGGAGCGAGCGCATCTCGGTCCTGAGACTGAAAAGCGGCGCACTGGAGCGCACCGTCGTTGACGCTGCGGGCCGCACCACCGTCGCACTCGCGAGCACCAACGGCACAACGACGGTGAACGGCCCGGATGGCACAGTCGTCGTCACGCGGGAGAAGCCTGACCCGCGCTACGGAATGCGCGCGCCGTTGCTCGCCGAGCAGACGCTGAGGCTCCCTTCCGGATCACAGTGGACACAGACCGCCTCGCGCACGGTGGTACTGAGCGATCCGGCCGACCCGTTCAGTCTCGAAACGGAAACGGACGTCTGGACCATCAACGGGCGGCCGTATACGGGCGTCTATGACGCCGTGCAGCGGCGCAGTACGCTCCGCACGCCAGGCGGCCGTACGTCGGTAGCGACATTCGACAATGCGGGAAGGGTCGTGCGCACGGAGACGGTGGGACTACCAGCCGTCGATTATTCGTTCAATGGCGGCGTCCTGTCGTCCGTGTCAGCAGGCGGCCGCTCCATCACATTCACCTATAACGCGCGTCAGGAACTCACCGCGGTGCGCGATGTGTTAGGCCGCGACGCCACATTTGTCTACGATGCTGCCGGACGCGTCACGAAACAGACTCTCGCTGACGGACGCGCCGTCGTCTTCGCGTATGACGAAGCCGGCAACCTGACCTCCATCACGCCGCCCGAACGTCCTGCGCACTCAATGGCGTACGCGAGCAACGGTGCTCTGAACCGCTACACGCCGCCAGCAGTCCCCGAAGCCGACGCGACGAACTACTCCTACAACCGCGATCGCCAGCTGACGAGCATCGCACGACCGGACGGTCAAACGCTCACGTTCGGCTACAACGCGGCGGGACAACTGAGCTCCATCAGCGGAGGGAGCGCAGAGTACGGCTTCAGCTATCTCCCGGCCGGACAGCTTGCGACGGTGACACTCGGAGCTCAGTCGTTGACATACACCTATGACGGGGTACTCGTTGCTGGTGTCACCGCGAGCGGCACCGTGTCAGGCGCCATCGCGTGGGCTTTGGACGCGAACCTCTGGGCCAATACGGAATCGGTAAATGGCGTCGAAATCCCGTTCGGCTACGACGCCGACGGGCTCCTAACAAGCGCAGGCGCGCTCACGCTTTCGCGTGACGCAGGTAACGGTCTGCTGACTGGATCGGCCGTGGGAAACGTTAGTGACAGCTGGGAATACAACAGCTTCGGTGAGGTGACGAACTACCGCGCGACCGTTAGCGGCGCGCCTCTGCTCACAATGACGTATACGCGGGATGACAGCGGACGCATTGCGGCGATAGACTCACGCGGCTTCGAATACGACAAAGCGGGACGCCTCGTTCGCGTTACGACTGGCGGGGCGCCGATCGCTGAATATGCTTACGACGACAACGGCAACCGGACTGCTCATCGATACCCGGGCGGCTCCGTCATTGCGACCTATGACGACCAGGATAGGCTGCTGACGTACGGCGACACCACCTACACATACACCTCAAATGGCGAGTTGAAAGCGAAGACCGTTGCCGGCGCAACCACCACTTTCGATTATGACGCGTTGGGAAATCTACGCACGGTCACAGAACCTGCAGGGCGAACTATTGAGTATGTAATTGACGGTCGTAATCGCAGAGTCGGCAAAAAGATCGACGCAGCGCTAGTGCAAGGCTGGCTATACGCCGATCAGCTACGCATCGTGGCGGAACTCGACCCCACGAATGCCGTCATCAGCCGGTTCGTGTACGGAACGCGTCGCAACGTGCCCGATTACATGATCAAAGGCGGCGTCGCATACCGCATCGTTAGCGACCATTTGGGATCTCCGCGCATGATCGTCAATGTCAGTGACGGCACGATTGCACAAACGATCGAGTACGATGAGTTCGGACGCGTATTGAGCGACTCTAACCCTGGCTTCCAGCCCTTCGGCTTCGCGGGTGGCTTGCACGACAGAGACACCGGACTGGTGCACTTCGGCGCGAGAGATTACGATCCGCAGCCAGGGCGATGGACCGCAAAGGATCCGATCGCATTCGGTGGCGGCGACACTA
>DASVUA010000624.1:0-3960 GCA_036387295.1 Thermoanaerobaculia bacterium
CGCAGAAGACGGCCAGCTTTTCCTGCGCCACGGCGGGAAGGATCTCCTCGACGATTTCGGCGACATAGCGCTCGCGCGCCTGCTCGTCGCCGCGGGTTTCGGGCGGAAACTCGTGCGCGGCGAGACAGGTCGGCACGAGCCGCACCGGCGAAGTCGCGGACGCGCTGCGGATGGCCCGCAGTTGCTTCAACTCGTCGCGCAGCGTGAGGCCGTAGCCGCTCTTCGCTTCGGCCGTGGTCGTGCCGTAGCGGGCCATCATGGCCGTCCGCGCGAGCACGTTCGCCGCGAGCTCGTCCTCCGATGCGGCGCGCGTCGCGCGCACCGTCGACGCGATCCCGCCGCCCGAGGCCGCGACCTGCTCGTACGTCTCCCCGCTCAGACGGCGGTTGAACTCCGACTCGCGAAATCCCGCGAACGGGAGATGCGTGTGCGTGTCGACGAAGCCAGGCACCGCAGTCGCGCCGCGCGCGTCGAAGTCGTCGTCGATCCGCAGCCCCGCGGGAATGTCGCGCTCACGTCCGACGAACGCGAAACGGCCGTCGTCGATCACGATCACCGCCTGATCGTGGACCGCGAGCTCGCGCATCGCCTTCCCGCGGCGCGCGTTGTTGCCGAGAGGTGTGGCGATCTGCGAGAGGTTCCGGATCAGACGCGGCATTCGAAAAGTCTATCCTGCGTCTTCGCGCCGGATGGAGCTACGAAGAGTTCCGCGCGCGGAACAGAGCGGTGATCGGCTCTTCGTTCGCTTCCTGCTCGGCGTCGAGCACGACCATCTGCTGCACGACGTCGAGCGTCCCCTGCAGTTTGTTGCGCAGAGCGCGGCGCTCGATCTTCAGATCCAGGATCGAGCGCTCGAGATCGCCGACGCGCTGCATGGCCTGCGAGATCAGCCGCTCGGACAGCAGCTCGGCGTCTTTCACGATCAGCTCCGCTTCCTTGCGGGCGTTCGCGGTGAGGTCCTCCGCGACCTTCTGCGCGGAGAGGAGCGTGTCTTTGAGGATGCGCTCTCGATTCGAGTGATCTTCGAGATCTTCCCGCAGCGTTGCGGTCTCGCGCGCGAACCGGTCGTTCTCCCGAACGAGCCGCTCGATCTCCTCGGCGACGAGATGCAGATACGCGCGCACCTCATCGGGGTTGTAGCCTTTGATCGCTCGCGCGAACGTCTGCTTCTGGATCTCCAGCGGAGTGAGGTTCTGCATGGGTCGCCCTCCCGACACACCAACTACTTATTTCGAGAGTATAAGCCGTGCAGCGAGCGCGGCGAGCATCTGCCGCAGGATCCAGATCAGCAGCATCAGCACCATCGGCGACCAATCGATGCCCGCCGTGTCGAAGCGGCGCATGGCGCGGCGGATGGGCCGGAGGAACGGCCGCGTCATCCGTTCGAAGATGTCGTTGAGCTGCTCGAGCACGCCGTAGAACTGCCGGTGACGCCAGCGGAACTGCGAATTGCGGAGGAAAAAGAGCACCCAGGAAAGGATCACCCACCCAAGGAGCACCCACTGCAGGATGTCGAGAATGATGTCGAGCGCGCGGAGGAAGATGAGGACGAACTCCATCAGCGACCTCCTGCGCGGCTGCCGAAGATCGCCCGTCCGACGCGGATCATCGTCGCCCCTTCTTCGATCGCCACTTCGAAATCGTCGGTCATGCCCATCGACAGCTCACTGAGTCCGGTCTCGTCGCGCAGCGCGCGCAATGCGCGAAAGTACGGCCGCATCTCCTCCGCTTCACCGGCCGGTGGGATCGCCATCACTCCGGAGATGCGAATGGAAGGAACGGCGGCGATGCGCTTCGCGAGCTCCACCACCATTTCAGGTTCCGCGCCGCTCTTCTGCGGCTCGCGGCCGATGTTCACCTGCAACAGCACTTCCTGAACTTTTCCGATCGCGTCGGCAGCGCGGCCGAGCTTCTCCGCCAGCTCGAACGAATCGACGGTCTGGATCACGTCGAAGAGCCGGACGGCGTCCTTCGCCTTGTTCGACTGCAGGTGTCCGATGAGATGCCAGCGCGCGGCGCCGGTGACGCCCGGCTTCTTGTCGCGCGTCTCCTGCACTTTGTTCTCGCCGACGTCGCTCATGCCGGCGGCGATTGCATGCTCGACGTCGCCCGCGGGGAACGTTTTCGTGACCGCGATCAGGCGAACGTCGCCGCGCGCACGTCCGGCGCGCGCGCACGCCGCGGCAATGCGCGCTTCGAGGACGTCGATGTTTGCGCGGATTTCGTCAGCTCTCGACATCGTCTGTCAGGTCGCCGGCTCGATGCGTTTGCGCGCGACGAGGCGCCCCTCGGCGCGATCGACCGCGAGATTCGCCAGGCGATCCGCATCCTTGTTGCCGGCGCGGAGCGTGTGGCGGATGGTGAACCTGCCGAAGCGGCGAGCCATCGCTTTCGCTTTCTCGTACATCGGGACGAGGTTCGGATGCTTCACGCGATAGACGCCGAGCATCTGTTTCACGAGGAGCTCGGAGTCGGAGATGATCTCGACTTCCTTCGCTCCTTCTTCGTGCGCGACGGTGAGCGCTTCCACGAGACCCGCGTACTCCGCGACGTTGTTCGTCGCGCGGCCGAGGAAGCCGGCGATCTCGATGATCTCGCCGGCGTCGGTCGTCATGTAGACACCGTAACCGGCGGGGCCGGGATTTCCGCGCGCCGCGCCGTCGATGAATGCCTTGATCTTCAGGATGTGGGACTCCCCAGGTGCAGGATTCGGTGGCAGCCCTCGCAATGCACGAGCTCACCGCGTTTGAGTTGCTGCGCGACCTGCGGCCGCACGCGCGTGCGGCAACCGGAGCAGGTGTCGTTGGCCACGGGGGTGACCGCGACCTGCTGGCGCTGTTTGTAGATCTTCCGGAATTCATTGAGGAGCCGCGGCGGGATCGTCTCTTCGATCTTCGCTGCCTGGCCGCGCAGCTGCTCGGCTTCTTTCCGCAAGTCGCCGAGCGAGCTTTGCCACTCTGCGTGAGCGGCGTCGTAGCGCGACTGCAGCTCGTCGTGTCCGCCGCGGCGTCCGTCGAGCTGCGTCTGCAGCGCTTCTTCCTCGGTCATGCTTTTCATGACCGACTCTTCGAGCTCTTTGACGTGCTTGCGCGTGGCGTCGATCTCTTTCCAGGCGGCGGCGTACTGCTGCTGGTTTTTCACCTGCATCAGCGTGCCCTGGTACTTTTTGAGGAGCTCCTGCTGATCGGAAAGCTCGCCATCGACGCTACGGCGCTCCCGCGAGAGCTTGTCGATCTGCTCCTGCAACCGGGTCATTTCATCGTTCGCGCTCTGATACTCGCGATCGACAGCCGCGAATGATTCAGGTTTCACGGCCATCTGCCGTTCGCGCTCGTTCAGCGCGTTCAGCACGGTCTGCAGCTGCCACAGTTTGTCGACGTCGCTCAATCAAGCCCTCCAAAACAAAAAAGGCGTTCCGCGGTCGGAACGCCTCTCGGTGTCGGAACGAATGTCCGGCACGTGCAACAGTGATCGATGTGTGTAACGGCTCTCTGCATCGCGCTTGGTGGGTCCACCAGGATTCGAACCTGGGACCTGCCGGTTATGAGCCGGTAGCTCTAACCGCTGAGCTATGGACCCGGACGGGCGATTCTACAGCAAGAACGTCCGCTCAGCGGGCTTCGACTTGATCTCCAATGAGCATCTCGCGGCGTGAGGCGACGATGATGCCGGTTGCAGTGCGTGCTTCGGTGGTGAGGATGCCGATCTCGCCGAGGACCACACGCGGCTGGTCGGCGCGCGGGCTGGGGCGGAACACGGTCAGAAAATCGCCCGGCTCGAGCTGATCTTCGCTGCCGAGATTCACCTGCACGAGGTGACCTTCCACGAGGCCGAGCTCCCAGGAGCGCGAATCGACGATGTATCCGGTATTGCGTCCGCTCGGCGCGTCGCACCACGCCGGCATGTCGGGGATGCGGGCGATCGGGATCGGAAGCTGCGGAAGCGGCTTGAGGCGCGCGC
>DASVUA010000625.1:0-3108 GCA_036387295.1 Thermoanaerobaculia bacterium
CGCGCGAAAGAATCGGAAAGTCGGCCCGGATCTTCTCGACGTCGTACGGCGCCGGTGTCATCCCGAGCGAAGTCGAGGGATCCCCTTCGACCAGGCGACGACCGGATTCTTCTGCAGGGGATGCCTCGACTGCGCTCGGCATGACACCTTTGCTCATCGCGTTTCTCCTCGGCGCTCGGGCAGCCGTTCCGGCATCTGGCGGAAAAGCGCGCGGCGGATCTGCTCGCGCACCGGTTCGACCTTCATCCGGTCGACGATCTCGCTCGCGAACGCGAAGATCAGCAGGCCGCGCGCTTCCGCTTCCGCGAGGCCGCGCGAGCGGAGATAGAACAGCGCTTCTTCGTCGATCTGGCCGATGGTCGAGCCGTGGTTGCACTTCACGTCGTTGTTGTGGATCTCGAGGTTCGGCTTCGAATCGACGATGGCCGTGCCGGAGAGGAGCAGGTTGCGGTTGGTCTGTTTCGAGAGCGTCTTCACCGCGCCCGGACGGACGATGATCAAGCCATCGAAGACGCCGCGCGCGTTCTGATCGAGCACGCCTTTGTACAGCTCGAGGCTTTCGCAGTGCGGCTGCACGTGATCGATGACGGTGCGGTTGTCGAGGTGCTGTGAGCCGGTGCCGGCGAAGAGTCCGTCGAGCGTGATCGAGGCGCCTTCGCCGTTCAGCACGACGTGGGTCTCGTTGCGCGCGATGAGCCCGCCCAGGGCGACGGTGCGCGAGGTGACGTTCGCGCCGCGCTCCTGGCGGATGAACACGTTGCCGACGTGATACGCGGCGAGCGACTCGCACTCGACCTTGTAGTGATCGACGACCGCGTTTTCGTGCGCGATGATCTCGGTGACGGCATTCGTGAAGTAGCTGCCGGAGCCGACGTACGTCTCGACGATCGTCACCTGCGCGTTCGCGCCGACGCTGATCACGTTGCGCGGATGCGACCAGTAGCCGGTCTCGAATTCGACCGCCGGATCGCCTTTGCCGATGAACAGCAGGTGAATGAAACCGTCGACGACCGCGCCGGCCGGGACCTGGATCCGTCCGCCGTCCTGCGCGTTCGCGGTGTTGAGCGCGACCATCGCGTTGCGCTCCCAGTCAGCGATCGTGAGTGTTTCTTCGAGCGGGCCGCCGATCGATCCGGTGGTCTTCACGAGCCGGCCATTGACGAAGACGAGCTCCATCGCCGCCTGCCCGGCAAGCGATGCGGGCGAGTCGATGAATTGCGCTCCATCGTCGGTGCGCCAGGAGATTCTCTGCAGCGGCGCGAGATTCGTGTAGCGCCACTCTTCGATGCGCGTCGTCGGCCAGCCGAGTTTTCCGAACGTCTCGGCGGCGCGCTCGCGCACGTCGCTCGCCGTGCCGGCAGTCACGGCGACGCTCACGCGACCTCCTGCTCGATCCAGTCGTAGCCCTTCTGCTCGAGCTCTTCGGCCAGTTCTTTGCCGCCCGACTTGACGATGCGGCCGTTCGCCAGCACGTGCACGAAGTCGGGCACGAGGTAACGCAGCAGCCGCTGGTAATGCGTGATGACGAGCACCGAATGATGTTCGCTGCGCAGCGCGTTGACGCCTTCCGCGACGACGCGCAGGGCGTCGATGTCGAGACCCGAATCGGTCTCGTCGAGGATGGCGAGCTTCGGATCGAGCACGGCCATCTGGAAGATCTCGTTGCGCTTCTTTTCGCCGCCCGAGAAGCCTTCGTTGACGCCGCGGTTCATGAACTTCTCGTCGAGCTCGACGACTTTCATCTTCTCGCGCGCGAGCTGCAGGAACTCCATCGCGTCGAGCTCTTCCTGCCCGTGATGCTTGCGCATCGCGTTGAGCGCGGCTTTGAGAAAGTAGATGTTGTTCACGCCGGGGATCTCGACCGGATACTGCATCGCGAGAAACACGCCTTCGCGCGCCCGCTCTTCGGTCGGCATCTCGAGCAGGTCTTTCCCTTCGAACAACACCGTGCCGCCGGTGACTTCGTAACGCGGCCGTCCCGCCAGCACGTTCGCCAGCGTCGACTTTCCGGAGCCGTTCGGCCCCATGATCGCGTGCACTTCGCCGGGCTGAATGGAGAGGTCGAGACCCTTGAGGATGTCTTTGCCTTCGATGCCGGCCTGGAGGTTTTTGATTTCGAGCATGTTTGAAAATCCTTTGGCGTTGGGCTTCAGGCATTTGGGGGTTCTCGCGGAACCCCAAAAGCCCAACGCCCGTCGGCGTCAGCCGACGCTGCCTTCGAGACTCACTCCCAACAACTTCTGCGCTTCCACCGCGAACTCCATCGGCAGCTCGCGGAAGACTTCCCTGCAGAAGCCGTTGACGATCATCGAGACGGCGTCTTCGGCGCTGATGCCGCGTTGTTGCGCGTAGAAGAGCTGGTCTTCGCCGATCTTCGAGGTCGACGCTTCGTGCTCCATCGTCGCGGTCGAGTTGCGCACTTCGATGTAGGGGAACGTGTGCGCGCCGCACTTGTCGCCGAGGAGCAGCGAATCGCATTGCGAGTAATTGCGGGCGTTCGCCGCGTTCTTCATGATCTTCACTTCGCCGCGATAGGTCTGCTGACCGCGGCCGGCGGAGATGCCTTTCGACACGATCGTCGACGAGGTGTTTTTGCCGATGTGGATCATCTTCGTGCCGGTGTCGGCCTGCTGATAGTTGTTCGTCAGCGCGACCGAATAGAACTCACCGACCGAATCGTCCCCCTGCAGGATGCAGCTCGGGTACTTCCAAGTGATCGCGGAGCCGGTCTCGACCTGCGTCCACGAAAGCTTGGCGCCCTTCATCGCTTTGCCGCGCTTGGTGACGAAGTTGTAGATGCCGCCCTTGCCGTTCTTGTCGCCCGGATACCAGTTCTGCACGGTCGAATATTTGATCGTCGCGTTGTCCAGCGCGATCAGTTCGACGACCGCGGCGTGCAGCTGATTCTCGTCGCGCATCGGCGCGGTGCAGCCTTCGAGATAGCTGACGTATGAGCCTTCATCGGCAACGATCAGCGTCCGCTCGAACTGGCCGGTGTTCGCCTGATTGATCCGAAAGTATGTCGACAGCTCCATCGGGCAGCGGACACCTTTCGGGATGTAGCAGAACGAGCCGTCGGTGAAGACGGCGCTGTTGAGCGTCGCGTAG
>DASVUA010000626.1:0-2458 GCA_036387295.1 Thermoanaerobaculia bacterium
CGCCGGATTTCAGTTCGTCGCGCCGGGCGCGAAGCCGATGGCGTGGAGCGATGTCGCGCGCTGGTACGGCATGCTCGCCGCGCCTCGCACGGTGCCGACGGCGCCGCTGCAGGCGAAGACGCGCGAGCTGACCGGCGCGAGCAAAGATCCGCTGCGCGTGCTCGCCCGTTTCGCGCAGCGCGACGTCCGTTACGTTGCGATCGAGATCGGCATCGGCGGCTATCAGCCGCACGCCGCCGGCGACATCTTCACCAAGCGTTTCGGCGACTGCAAGGACAAGGTCACGCTGCTGCGGACGATGTTGAAGGAGACGGGTGTCGACGCGCTTTCGGTGCTCGTGCATACCGATCGTGGTGCGACCGATCCGGCGTTTCCGTCGATGGGGGCGTTCAATCACGTGATCGCGGCCATTCCGGTCTCCGCCGAATTCGCGAAAGGAATGCCGGCGGCGATCACGCATCCGAAATTCGGCAAGCTGCTGCTGTTCGATCCGACCAGCACGCTCACACCGTTCGGCGAGCTTCCGGAGTATCTGCAGGCGAGCCGCGGTCTGCTCGTCACGAACGACGGCGGCGAGTTGATCGAGCTGCCGTCGCACGCACCCGATGCGAGCCAGCTGCGCCGCACCGCGAAGCTCGAGCTCGACGCGCAGGGGACACTCACCGGCACGGTCGAAGAAGTGCGCAGCGGTTCGATGGCCGCGAGTCTTCGCGGCACGCTGCAGCCGCTCAATGCGACCGAGCGTGTGCGGACGATCGAGTCGCGTCTCGCGTCGTACTTTGCGAGCTACACGACCACCGACGTGACGGTCGAGCATCTCGACGATCCCGAGCGCGAGCTCGTCGTGCGCTATCGCATCACCGCTCCGCACTACGCGAAACGCGTGGCCGACATGCTGCTCGTCCGTCCCCGGGTCCTCGGCGAGAAATCGGAGTCGCTGATCAAGACCGACCGGACGTACGCCTACGTCACCGACGGTCCGTCGCTGCACGTCGATACGGTAGAGATCCGTATGCCGGCAGCGGTGAAGCTCGACGAGCTGCCGAAGAAGGTCGAGACCAGCACGCCGCACCTGACGTATTCGAGTGCGTCGACGTTCGCCGACGGTGTGCTGCGCTACCAGCGCCGCTATGCACAGAGCGCGTACGCGGTGCCGCTCGAGGCGGTGGCGGAGCTCAACAAGGCGTCAGCGGCGATCCTGGCCGACGAGCGCGCGAGCGCCGTCTTCCACTGACTCCGTTGGGTGGATTCGCGCCTTTCCTTATGTAATCCTCTCCTCTGGTGCTCGTCCTCGAGGGCGATCGCCAGAGGAGAGTGAGCATGAAAAAGAACTTCCTGGGTTTGGGAGTGTCACTCGGGTTGATCACCGCGCTGCTGCCGGTGTTCACCCACGCGGCGGGCCGGACGAGAACCAACACGCCGCCGACGAATCTCACCGTGACGAACGCCGCGAGCGGTCCCGTCTACGTCAACCTCATCCTCGGGCAACCTCCTGCGGACCCGCCGCCGAAATGTTCGAATCTCGGCCAGCAGATCAAATCGATCGCCGATCCGCGCCTGAAGTTCAAATCGAGCACGGGCAACACGGTGGCATTCAAGCCCCAGACGGCGAACGTGACCACGAAGGGCTACTACCGGATGGCGGCGGGCGAAACCATCACCTACGTGCCGCAGACGTTCAAATGCGCGGACGGCACCTGCTCGCCGGCTCTTACGTTCAACTTTTTCTTCACGCCCTCCGTCTACAACGGTGACCCGAACAACGGCTGCGGTGCGTCGACGACGTTCCCGAACGCGACGAACCTGGCTGAAGGATCGATCAACTTCGGGATCAACGGTTCGGTCGGCAGTGGCTGCGCCAACGCCGATGCGACGGACATCAGCATCGTGAACGGCGTCAACGCCTCGCTGGCGCTCTCGCTGAGCGGCTCGGGGTGGCCGTTCAGGACCGCGGAAAACGGCGCATTGGGAACGAACGCGAACCGGCAGGGTGTGTACGGCTGGGCGGCGACGAATTGCGTCAACAGCGCCGGCTATCCGAATCCGTCCGCGACCTGTGCGGCGCCGGTGGATGCGCCGCGCGCCGTGAACGGGCAATGCAAAACGCCGAAGGGAGTCTCGTACCCGCCGATCGTCGCGCCGAACGGGACGCAATATTGCTCCGAGTTGAGCGATGCGCCGAACGGGCAGCCGCAGGGGCTTTGCGTCAGCCAGCGGCCGGGCAACGTGACCGGCGGCACGGTCGCGATCAAGTTCAGCGGCTTCATCCCTCAGAAGAAGAAGTGAGCCGGTGCGATGCGCGTCTGCACGCGGTGTGCAGGCGCGCGTCGCATGAGACGGATTTTTATCGCGGCGCTCGTCGCGCTTCTCTCCTCCGACCTCGTTGCCGAGGAGCGGCTTCAGCTCACCGTCGACACCATCATGCGCGGCTACGGCCTCACCGGTTACGCGCCGCGCG
>DASVUA010000627.1:0-5942 GCA_036387295.1 Thermoanaerobaculia bacterium
CTCCGTGAAGTCGTCCACCTGCAGCAGCGAGTGCAGCGAGCGCGAGGTCGTGGCCGAGGCGATCGCGGGAGGGGAGTCGGTGGCGCGGGTGCGGCGGAGAAAGACGTCGATGTGGCGCGACTCGTCCTGCATCTGCGTGGCGAGGAACATCGCCACACTGACGTATGCCGGGTGCAGCCGGGCGATGAAACGGGAAGGGACGTAAAGCGCGGAGAGCTCGTTTTCGGCGAGGAACGTCATGACCTGCCGCACCGCCAGCTCGATGGCCGGTTCGTGACGCGGAATGGTGTTCCACGGGATGTCGCGCGCGGCGCTCCATTGCGCCGCGACCGCCTGTTCGTACAGCTCCGCGACCTCGGGCGGCGCGACGCGATCGCGTTCGAGCAGATCGAAGGGATACCGCGGTCCTCCCGCTTCGACGACCGAGCCGTTCGGCGCGAATCCCGTCGACGCATCGGCGCGCAGCGGCAGCGCCGCGTCTTCAGCAGTTCGCTGCACGCCGAACCGGCCGCGCCGCACGAGGTGCCGCGTCGTGCCGTCCACGCTTTCGGCGCCGAGGTATTCGTGCCGTTCGGCGCGGCACCACGACGCCAGATCCTCGTACACCGATGCGCTGCGCGACAGAATCGCAAGCACGCCGTCCGGCTCGAGCAGTGTCAGCGCGGGACGGACGAGCGAGAGGAGGCCGCCGCCGAGGGGAAGGTCGCCACCGTCGACGGCGATTGCGGCGGCCGGCATCGACGTCATTCCTCGAGCGCGGCGATCAGGCTGGCGTAGCCTTCCTCGCGAGGCGGCATCCACTCGCGCAGCCCTTCGAGCTCGAGCAGACGGCGATGCGCGGGGTTGTCCCACCGCATCGCGAAGAGCGAACGCTGGAAACCTTCGCGTTTCGATTCGGAGAGCGTCGGGAGCGCGTCGAACATGCAGTGGTCGAAGCCGGGCGTCGTGTAGAGCACTTCGAGCCGCGCAGAGTCGACATGTCCGGCCGCCTGTTCGAGTACCCAGATCAGATCGCCGACCGCGCCTGCATCGGCGCGTCCGTCAGCGAGCGCGCGCAGCACGTCGAGCTCACTCGTGCCGGTATCGCCATGCTTTCCGAGGTCGGTGTCGAAGGGGATGACGTTGACGCGCTCGAGATCGACCCCTTCCTGCCGCAGAAAGTGCAGCGGGAGAACGCGTGCCTGCGTCGAATCGCGGCTGCCGACCGCGAGCCGTTTGCCGTGCAGATCCTGCAGCGAGGTGATGCCGGCGTCGGTGCGGACGATGATCTTCGCGTGAAAGTCGCGATCGGAGTCGCGCATGCCGAGGGAGAGGCTCGCGCCGCCGGTGCGCTGTTTCACGCGCACGTGTGCGAGCGGCGTGTTCCAGGCGACGTCGATGTGGCCCGACAGGAGCGACTCGACCTGCCGTTCGTAATTGGAGAAAAGCGCAAAGTCCATCGGCGTGCCGGACTCGTTGAAGTAGTCGCGAATGCCTTCCCAGATCGTGACGACCTTCGGATCGTAGGCGACGGCGCCGAGGAGAATCGTGTCGGTGGTCATGCTGCGTTCCTTTAGAAGAGAGGCAATCCCGTGAGCGCGCGGCCGACGAAATCGCGCAGGTGATCGGCGGTCGGTGCCATGACCCAGCCGGCGCGCGCGTCGCGAAAGAAGCGTTCCACGCCGACCTGCTTCGAGAACGCGGCGCCGCCGCAGGCTTTCATCGCCAGATCGGTGACGTCGGTCGCCGCTTCGATCGAGGAGAGGCGCGACTGCAGCACGAAGAGCGGCGCGGCTTCCGATCCGCTTTCGATCACGTTGAAGGTGTAGCCGAGGAGAGCGCGCGATTGCGCGACGCGCACGCTCATGTCGGCGAGGCGCGCGCGCAGCGTCGGGAGGTCGCGCAGCGAAGTGCCGGTGTGCGCGAAGCCGGTGTTCTGCATGTGTTGCGCGGTGCGATCGACGGCGGCGCGGCAGATGCCGTTGGCCATTGCGGCGGTGCCGATCGAGAACCACGGCAGTACGACCTGCAGCATCGTGTTCGCGCCTTCTCCTTGCGCGCTGATGAGCGCACCGTTGTCGACGTGCACCTGTTCGAGCGCGACGGGGGAGGAGTTGTTGCCGCGCAATCCGAGTCCGCGGAATGCGCCGGCCGTCCGCACGCCGCTCGCGTCGCGGCGGACGAGATAAACGGTCGATTCGAGCGGCGACTCGGCGCCGGGACGCTGCGCGCTCGAGACATACGAATCAGCATGATCGGCCGAGGTGACCCACGACTTGGCGGCGGAGGTGGTGAAGCCGCCGTTACCGTCCGATTCGAGACGGGAGACCGGCGCCCAGAACTGCGAGCGCGAGCCGGTTTCGGAGAAGGCGAGGGTGGTGAGATGGCGGCCCGCCGCGATGTCGCGCAGGACGGTCTCGCGCTCTTCGAGCGTCGCGGACGATGCGATCGCCTGCGCCGCCGTGACGTGCATCACGTAGATCATCGCGGTCGACGGACAGGCGGTGGCCAGTTCTTCGGTGACCGCGGCGAACGTGCGCATCGATTCGCCCGAGCCGCCGAGCTCCGTTGCGACGCCGAGGCCGAGCAACCCAGCCGCGGCAATGGCGCTGAGGTTCTCGGCCGGAAATCGGCCCTCCTCATCGATCGCCGCGGCGTTTTCGGCCACGAGGCCGCCCGCGAGCGTGCGTGCTTGATCGAGATAGGGATTCTGCTCTTGCTGAAGATACGGATGGGTCAAAGTCATCACTCCTTCGGGCGCTCAGGAAGCGCGGATGGGCCGCGAAGTATACCGGCGGGACTGAGGATGGGGTCAGACCTTCGCTTTGCGCAGAAGAACGAAGGTGTGACCCCGTCGTCGACACGCTAATCGGGGATCTCGGGCTCGACGAGTTGCGCGAGCTGGCCGAGAGACTCCTGCCAGCCGAGGTAGCACATCTCCC
This sequence comes from Thermoanaerobaculia bacterium, assembly GCA_036387295.1. Taxonomy (GTDB): domain Bacteria; phylum Acidobacteriota; class Thermoanaerobaculia; order Gp7-AA8; family Gp7-AA8; genus QHVT01. The sequence continues at coordinate 2,922 of DASVUA010000627.1, forward strand.
GCGGGACGGCCTCGGCGACGGCATGGGGCGATCTCCTTTTTCACGGACGTAACCCGGTTGGTTGCGGTGCGGAGCCGCGTCATTGAATAGCTCCCGCCGTGAGCTCACAACTCGTTCGCGACGCTGCCGAATTCACTCGGCAAGCTGCGCGAGCCGTTTCCGCGCGAGGAGGAGAACCGCTCCGGCGGTCGAGTAGGCGAGGCCTGAAGGAAGTGCGTCACCACTGGTCGCGTGGAGGTATTCGAGCGCCGGCCGTTCGTCCCATTTCTTCATTGCCAAAGCGATTCCGACCTTCGCCGCACTGTGGATGCCGAGCACCACAAAGTAGATCGCCAGCAGAGTCATGGCGATCAGCGACAACTGCCGCGCGTCTACGGCAAGCGTCAACGGGTCGCTCTCGATGTCGAGGCTTCGCGCGATCCTTCGCGCGCCGAAAATCAGCGCTACCGCCGTGATGAAGACGATCACGGCAGAAGCCCGCTGCGCCAGGGTTGCCGCGCGAAACATCTGCTCCTGTGCACGAGCGTCGGCCGACCACGAGACGAAAACCGTAGGGAGGACCCCGAGGAGACGGACCAGTGTCAGCAATCCCGATATCCGGAGCAGCACGACGGCAAGAGTAGGCTGCATTCTGTCGATCTCCACGTTCATCGGCGCACGTTCATCAACGCCGCGTTTGCACCTGATCCGCATCCTATCTGTTGCATTTGCATTTCACGCCTGTCGAAGTCGCTCACGCAAGTGAAGATCACAAGAGGCTTTCGAATTAAGTAACATAAGTTACTTAGTGCGGCACATTTTTTTCTCCTCGCGAAATTCGGTGAACGGGAGTTGCTCGTCCGGCAAGCGACGTTGCAGCCGCTCGTTCCGTGGCGCTCATACCGTGCGGCTGTGATGGATGTCATCGAGCGGCTTCGGGAGGCGGTGAAGGAGAGCGGATATCAGCGCAAGAAGGTCGCCGAGCGGGCGGGGATGAAGCCGGCGAAGCTCACGAAGATTCTGAGCGGTCGCCAGGCGGTGACGGTCGGCGATTTCATCGCCATCGCGCGCGCCATCGACCGCGATCCTTCACATCTCATCAGCGACAAGGACGTCGTCGTCGAGCTGGGGCAGATGCAGTCGGCACACCGTGCCGCGCAGGAGGTCGAGCGCATTCTTGCGTCACTGCTTCCGAAGCCGGCGTTCCGCGGCGCAGGGGCGTCGTTTCTCCCGAAGCGCAAGCCGATGGTGCGGCCGATCCGCGCCGCCGCCTCATCGAACGTCGAATTGCTCCCGGAGTCCGAGGCGAAGACGGTGCGCGTTCCTCGCGACGCGAGCGTACGCGGCGCGAAGCTGGTTGCGCGGGTGATCGGCGACTCGATGGACGGGGCGGGCGGATTTCGCGACGGGCAGCTGGTTTTTCTGCGCCCGACGCAGAGTCGCAGGACCGCGACAGGCAAGATCGTAGTTTGCCGCCTCGACGACGCGATCTATCTCAAGCAACTCACCGGCACGGGCCGCAGCGTAACGCTGGTCAGCATCAATCCGACCCACGACCCGATCGTAGTCGACGAGGCCAACCGCATCGAGATCTACGGCATCGTGGTCTGGCCGGCAACCCTGTGATGGCTGGGCCGCGCGCGACACTGAGCCGGCGGTGAATAGGCCGCGGGCCGGAACGGTCGGTGCCCCGCGAAGGCGCACACATCCGCATTTCAGCTCGCGAGCAACACCTTCACCGCGGAAGCGACGCTCCCCGACAGCACGGTGCTGAACGGACTCGATTGCAACGGCCCGAATGAATCGCCCGAACTGCATTGGTCGGGTGCGCCCGCCGGCACGCAGAGCTACGCGCTGATCCTCGACGACTACGAGGCGCGCTACGCCGACGGTTTCATCCACTGGGTCGCGTACAACATCCCCGCGACCGCGACACAGCTCGCCGCCAACGCCGGCGCGACGGAGCCGGACGTCGCCGGCGGCGGGAAGCACGCCTGGAACGACTTCCTCCGCCGCCGCTACGACGGCCCCTGTCCGCCGGAAGGCGCGCCGCACCGTTACCGCTTCACGATTTACGCGCTCGATCTCCCCATGATCGACGACGCCGGTACGCCGATGACCTGGCGCAAGCTGCGCGCGGTCATCCGCGGCCACGTGCTCGCGCAGGCGTCGCTGACCGGACTGCGCGGCCACTCCGCGGCTCGTTGAATGATCGAAACCCAGGAGGAAAGTACTAATGGATAGCGTGGTGCACTTTGAAATGGCGTACGAGGACCGGGACCGGATGAGGAAGTTCTACGAGTCTGCCTTCGGATGGCAGACCCAGGCCCTCGGAGCCGAGATGTGGAATTACGTGACCGTCCAGACCACCGAGACAGGACCGGACCGCATGCCGCTCCGCCCCGGCGCCATCAACGGCGGCTTTCACCAGAAGCCGTCCGATCCCGTCGCCCAGGCGCCGTCGATCGTCATCGCGGTGAACGACGTCCGCGAGGCGATGCAGAAAATCACCGCCGCCGGCGGCAAGCTCCTCACCGAGCCGATGGACATCCCGGGCGTCGGCCAGTACGTCTCCTTCCGCGACACCGAAGGCAACCGCGCCAGCATCCTCCAGCCCTTGCCGCGATAATGGCGCCACGAACATGACACCCAAAAACACGATCTGCCTCTGGTTCGACAAAGACGCCCTCGACGCCGCGCAGTTTTACGCGGCGACGTTCCCCAACAGCGAAGTGACCGCCGTCCACAAAGCTCCCAGCGACTTCCCGAGCGGCAAGAAAGGCGATGTCCTGACCGTCGAGTTCACCGTCCTCGGCATCCCCTGCCTCGGCCTCAACGGCGGCCCCGCGTTCAAGCACAGCGAAGCCTTCTCCTTCCAGATCGCGACGGACGATCAGGAAGAGACCGACCGCTACTGGAACGCCATCGTCGGCAATGGGGGCGAGGAAAGTCAGTGCGGCTGGTGCAGGGACCGCTGGGGCGTCTCGTGGCAGATCACCCCACGCGTGCTCACGGACGCGCTCGCGGCGGGTGGCGCGGAGG
>DASVUA010000628.1:0-7525 GCA_036387295.1 Thermoanaerobaculia bacterium
CCTCCGCGAGTCAGAGCGGCGACTGGCGTCGCCGCACTCCACATCGACGTTGCGCCTCCGCCTGTCCTGCCTATTTGCGCGGTACTCATTTGTGGCAACGAGCAGTGGCGGATGCATTCAGTTTGGAGTGCGGCGGCAGAGCCGCCGCTTTTGACGGCGCGTAGAAAGCGGCGGCTTTGTCGCCGCACGCGAAACTGTGGCGCGTGTTCTACCGAGCGCGAAACGCGCGTTGATGTGGAGTGCGACGACGAGGAGTCGCCGCTTTCACTTGCGGCGGCGGCAGCTGCCGCACGCGGGGACAAAGCGGAGGCTCGCGCCTCCGCGAGTCAGAGCGGCGACTGGCGTCGCCGCACTCCACATCGACGGAGTGCGGCGCCGTTCTGCCTATTTGCGGTGCTCGACTTTTACTTTGGTCGAGATGCCGCCGCGGACGTAGAAGTCGCCTTCGACCATGAGGTAGCGGGGGTCGAGGACGGCGATGAGGTCGTCGGCGATGCGGTTGGTGACGGCTTCGTGGAACGCACCTTCGTCGCGATAGGACCAGAGATAGAGCTTCAGCGATTTCAGCTCGACGCATTTCGCGTCGGGGATGTAGCGGATGCGGATCGTGGCAAAGTCGGGCTGCCCGGTCATGGGGCAGAGGCAGGTGAATTCGGGCGCTTCGAAGCCGATCTCGTAGTCGCGCTGCGGATTGGGGTTGGGAAACGTGTCGAGCTGCTTCGTCGGCTTGGTGGTCAACGCTTCACTCCGGCGCTGCCCATCAGCTTTTGGTTGAGCTCCTTGATCCGTTCCTGCAACTGGCCGATCTTCGCCTGGGCATCGGCGCGGAGGCGTTCGGTCTCGGCGCGCAGGCGGGCCAGCTCTTCGTCCTTCTGCTTGTCGCCGCCCTGCGTCTGCGCGACCTGCGTGCGGAGGTAATCGAGATCGTGGCGGAGGTTTTCGACCTCCTCGTCTTTTTCGCCGAGGCGCTGGCGCCACTGGACTTCCTGCTCTTCGTAAAGGCGCTTGATGTCCATGAGCTCGGTGATCTGCGAGAAATCGGAGTAACTGGGGGCCATGTCTCCTCCCTGGCGCACGCGCTCTTCGATCTGCGGAAAGAGCTTGCGGACTTTGAGCGACAGATCGTCGGCGTCGCTCGAGAGCGCCATCGCTTCCTGATAGCTGATTTTCTGGTGGACGAGCAGCGCGATGAGCGACTGATTCATCGACTGCATGCGATAGAGGCCGACCGAGTTCTCGATCTCCTCGTGAATGTCTTTGGTGTTGCCTTCCTCGATGAGCTTCGCGATGCGCGGCGAGTTCTTGAGGATCTCGACAACCGCCGTCATTTTGCCTTCGACCGTTTTCACGAGGCGTAGCGAGACGATGCCGCGCAGCACGAGCGAGAGCTGCGCGCGGATCTGCTTGTGCTGCTCCGGCGGGAAGGCGTCGATGATGCGGTCGAGCGTCTGCGCGGCGTTGTTCGTGTGCAGCGTCGAAAAGACGAGATGGCCGGTCTCGGCCGCGGTCATGACGGTCTGGATCGTCTCCATGTCGCGCATCTCGCCGACCATGATGACGTCCGGATCCTGACGCATCGCGTTGCGTAACGCTTCGCGGAACGTCGGCGTGTCGGTGCCGACTTCGCGCTGCGAGATCGCCGCGACCTTGTCGATGAACAGGAACTCGATCGGATCTTCGATCGTGACGATGTGCAGCGGCTCGTGCTCGGCGATCTCGAGCAGCATCGCGGCGAGCGTGGTCGATTTGCCGGAACCGGTGGGGCCGGTGACGAGCACGAGGCCGTCGGGCATCTGCGTCATGTCGATGACGGCACGCGGCAGCTCGAGCGCTTCGATCGGCTGCACCTGGATCGGAATGCGGCGAAACACCGCGCCGACCGTGCCGCGCTGCATGTACATGTTCGCGCGGAAGCGAGCCACGCCCGGAACGCCATACCCAAAGTCGACGGACTGCAGCGCGTCGAACTTTTCACGCTGCGCGCGATTGAGAATCGGCAGCAGCATCTTCTCCAGATCCGCCGGTTTGAGCGGGTCGGTCTTGATCGGAATGAGCTTCCCCTGCACGCGGACGAGCGGCGGCCGCATCGGCTTGAGATGAAGGTCCGACGCCTGCTGCTTCGACATGTAGATGAGCAGGTCGTTGAGCGTGAAGGCAGGGGCTTGTTGCTGGGGTTCGGGTGCGACCGTCACGGCGGCGATTATATCGGGCGCGTTGGGCTTTCGGCGTCAGGGTTTGGGCGTCAGGCGTTTGGGGGGGCGTGCCTTCAGGGCAATGCACCCCGAACGCCGAAAGCCCAAAGCCCGCGCGCGCAGCGCGCGTTCACCGCCGCATGATCGAATCGAGAATCATGAGAAACGCTTCCTGCTGCTTGGCCTCGGTTTTATTGATCACCGCGATGGTCTCGCCGATGCGGAACCGCTGGTGCAGTTCGTCCGCGGAGTGCGACGAGGTCACGACGATGCGGCGGGGGGAGAGGCCTTTGGCGCGCGCATAGTCGACGAACTTCTTGCCGTCCATCCCAGGCATTTCGAGATCGACGATGAGGAGGTCGATCGAGTCGTCGATTTTCGGGAGCGCGTCGTAGGGGTGGCTGTAGGTTTCGACGTTGGCGATGTCGGCGTAACGCTCCAGCATGAAGTTCTGCCAGAGGTCGCAGTAGGAGGCCGAGTCGTCGACGATGACGACGCGTTTCATCGGTTTGGTCGTCATTTCCTGCCGCGCGTTTTCTGTCCTGCCGCAGTTTTCGAGGGCGCCGCTTCGGTGGCCGCGGCGCGGATGTCATAGCGCATGCTGCCGCCGACGATCGTCGCGACGACGCGTCCGGGCAGGCGCATGCCGAGGAATGGAGAATTCGCCGCCATCGACGCGAACTCGCGCGAGACCTCGCGCGTCCCCTCGAGATCGAGCAGCGTGAGGTCGCCGAGACTCCCCTTCTGCAGCGTGCCGCCGGGGAGATTGAAGATGCGGGCGGGAGCGGTCGAGAGGAGCTCGATGAGCCTCGAGAGATCGATCACGTTGCTGCGCACGAGATGCTCGTAGCAGACGGAGAACGCCGTCTCCAGCCCTGTCACGCCGAACGGCGCGAGGTCGAACTCGACGTTCTTTTCGTCGAAGTGGTGCGGCGCGTGGTCGGTGGCAATGACGTCGACGGTGCCGTCGGCGATCCCTTCGAGAATCGCGCGGCGGTGCTGCTCACTGCGCAGCGGCGGATTCATCTTGAGATTCGTGGAGAACGACTGCACGGCTTCGTCGGTGAGCGCGATGTGGTGCGGCGTGACTTCGCACGTGACGTTCACCCCTTCGGCGCGCGCGCGGCGGACGGCATCCACCGCGCCGGCGGTGGAGAGATGGGCGATGTGCACGTGCGCATTCGTGAGGCGCGCGAGGATCACGTCGCGCGCGACGAGCGTCTCTTCCGACGCCGCCGGAATGCCGCGCATGCCGAGGAGGGTCGAGTAGTAGCCCTCGTGCATCACGCCGCCTTCGTTGAGGTTCGCGTCTTCTTCGTGTGCGATGAGCGGCATGCCGAGCATCGAGCAGTATTCGAGCGCGCGGCGCATGAGCTGCGCGTTCCAGACCGGCTTGCCATCGTCGCTGACGCCGACGCAGCCGGCTGCACGGAGGTCGGCCAGTTCCGCCAGCTCTTCGCCTTTGAGTCCCTTGCTCACCGCGCCGATCGGATAGACGCGGCAAAGGCCGTTGCGCGCCGCTTCGGCCAGCACCATTTCGGTGACGGCGCGCTCATCGTTCGGCGGGACGGTGTTCGCCATCGCGCAGACCGCGGTGTATCCGCCTGCGACGGCGGCGCGCGTACCGGTGGCGATCGTCTCTTTGTGCTCCTGCCCCGGCTCGCGCAGATGCGTGTGGAGGTCGATGAAGCCGGGCGTGAGGACGAGACCTGTGGCGTCGATCGTCTCGACGTTCGCCACCTTCAGTTTTTTGTCGATGCGAGCGATCGCGCCGTCTTCGACGAGGACGTCGAGCTTCGCGTCGAGCTCCTGCGAAGGGTCGACGACGCGGGCGCCTGTGATCAGCATGTTCATAGTGAGCTCATTCCGAAAGGTGCGCTCCGCCGAGGAGGTAGAGCACTGCCATACGCACCGCAACGCCGTTCGTCACCTGATCGAGGATGACGGAGTAGTTCGGATCATCCGCAACGTCCGATGCGATCTCGACGCCGCGGTTCATCGGGCCGGGGTGCATGACCAGCACCCCTTTTTTCGCGCGGCGGAGGCGCTCGCGCGTGAGGCCGAAGGTCCGGTAATACTCGCGCAGCGAGGGGAAGCTCAGCTTCCCCTGCCGTTCGAGCTGGATGCGCAGCATCATGATGACGTCGGCGCCGTCGATTGCTTCTTCGAGCGAGTGCACCACACGCACGCCCATCTTCTCGACTTCGACCGGCATGAGCGTCGGCGGGGCAGCGAGCGTGACGTTCGCTCCCATCTTGGTGAGGAGATGGATGTTCGAGCGGACGACGCGCGAATACTTGATGTCGCCGACGATCGTGACGTTCACTCCCTGCAGGCGGCCGAGGCGCTCGCGGATCGTGAAGGCATCGAGGAGCGCCTGCGTCGGATGCTCGTGCGCACCGTCGCCCGCATTGACGACGGCGATGTTCGGGTAGCGCTGCGCGAGCATCTGTGGCGAGCCGGGATGCTTGTGGCGGATGACGATCATGTTCGGACGCATCGCCACGAGGTTGTCGGCCGTGTCGATGAGCGTCTCCCCTTTTTCGACCGCCGATCCTGACGCGGCGAAATTGAGGGTATCGGCGGAGAGGCGTTTTTCGGCGATCTCGAACGACACGCGCGTGCGCGTGGACGCTTCCATGAAGAGATTGATGATCAGCTGGCCGCGCAACGCCGGCACTTTCTTGACCGGCCGCTCGCTCACTTCCTTGAAGCCTTCAGCCGTGTCGAGAATCAACTGAATCTCTTCGGGAGTGAGCGGCTCGATCCCGAGGAGGTCTTTGGACCGGAGAGCAGAACTGGCTGTGCGCATGTTGTCGAGTCGTCGGTGATTCGCCGCCCGCATGCGTCCCCGCACGATGCGCGGGGTGCGGCGGCGGAGCACCAGCTACATCATCTCTCCATGATCAGGACTTCATCCTCACCGTCGGTTTCGGCGAGTTTCACCTTGATCACTTCTTCGGCGTCGGTGGGGACGGTCTTGCCGATGACGTCCGCGTGGATCGGAAGCTCGCGATGTCCGCGGTCGATCAGCACGGCGAGCGTCACCCGTTTCGGGCGGCCGAAATCGATCAGCGCGTCGAGCGCGGCGCGAATGGTGCGCCCGGTGAAAAGGACGTCGTCGACGAGGACGACGTTCTTGCCGTCGATCGACTCCGGCAGTTTGCTCGGCTTGACGACCGGCTGCGGCGCGATGGTGGTGAGGTCGTCGCGATACAGCGTGATGTCGAGGATGCCGAACGGCACCGGCGCTCCTTCCATCTGCTCGATCTCGCGCGCCATGCGCTCACCGATCGGGACGCCGCGGCTGCGGATTCCGACGATCATCAAATCATCGATGCCGCGGTTTTTTTCGACGGTTTCAATGGCCATGCGACGGATCGCGCGATTCATCCGCGCGCCATCCAACAAACGCTTTTTTACATTCATAGGAAGATGCTCGATCGCAGGTCTGCGAGGCGCGCGGGAGAATATCACGGGCGCGCCGCGCGCTCGCTTGCCGGTTGGCGGTTGCACTGGCCTGCAACCTGCACTTTTGCGGCAGTCATGGGAGGTGGCAAGCCGAAGGTGCTGCTGGTCGAAGACAACGCCGATGTGCGCCGTCTTTACGCGATCGGACTCAACCAGCGCGGGTTCGAAGTGAAGCTCGCCGCGAACGGCGCGGAAGCGGTCGATCGCGTGCTCACCGAGCGGCCCGATTGCATCCTTCTCGACTGGATGATGCCGCTCATGGGCGGCAGTGAAGTCGTCGAGCGGCTCGACGCACAGGATGGCGCGGGCGAGATCGAGATCATCGTGATCTCCGGTCAGCCGGCGCCGGCAACGCTCCCCGGCCGTGTGCGCTCCTGGCTGACGAAGCCGATCACCGTCGACGAGCTGGTCACCGAGATCAGCCGCGCACGTGTGACGGCTGCGAAATAGCCAACTGCGCTAGAATCGCCCACCGAATGGCCAAAATCTTCTTCGTCGGCCTCGACGGCGCGGAGAAAAGCTACCGGCTTCAGACGCATCGCCCGTTCACCCTCGGGCGAGATCCCGGCAACGACATCATCCTGCGAGATCCGAAGGTGTCGCGGCATCACGCCGAGATCGTCTTCGAGCGCGGCTTTTTCGTCCTGCACGATCTGGCGAGTGCGAATGGAACCTATGTCAACGCGAAGCGGGTGCGGGTCGCGCCGCTGACGCATGGCGCGCGCCTGCGCATGGGCAACACCTACGGCCGTTTCTCCGAGGAGCTGCCGACGGAATCCGATGCCGCGCCGATGGCTGCCGCGCCCGAGACGTTCGAGCAACCGGTCGCGCCGACCGAGGATCTCGGAGCCGCCATCGAGGTCATGCCGACCTCGCAGCTCGACCGCGTCAGCCTGCAGACCGTGCCGCACGAGAAGCTCAACCCGGAAGACTTAAAAAAAAAAGCGGAGTAACGAACGAATTGCCGCCGTATGACCCGCCCACGGAGCCATTCGTCCCGGCGGCGGCACCGGCGTTCGTCGAACCGGCCCGCGCCAATGCAGCACCTGTCGCAGCACCTGTCGTAGAACCTCCGCCGCCTGCCGCACACTCGCCGTTCTCGGCCACGCACTATCGATTCACCACCGGCCTGCGCGCCGGCGAAGTCGCATCGATTCGCGATGCGGACGACCGCGTCCTTCTGGCGTACCGCAGCTTCGCCAGCGTGAGCGGAGTCGTGGCGGCACTCGTCTCCGGAATCGTGGCGCTGGCAGGTCTCGCGTCGGTGCTGTTTCTGATCGCGGAAGGGGCGCCGTTCCGCGCGTTCCTGGCGCTGCTGCTGACTTTCGCGTTCGCGAGCGCGATCGCGCTGCTGGTCCCTCGCGTCAACGTGACGCTGTACGACGGACAACAACCAGCGTTGACTCTCTCGCAGCGCACGATCTTCCCCGCTGCGACGTATGCGGTGACGGCGCCGAACGGCACGATGCTCGCCGAGTTGCGCAAATCGGTGTTCTCCCGCCTCGGCCGCAACCGCTGGACCGTGACGCACGAGGGCCGTTTTCTCGGCGAAGCAAAAGAGGATTCGCTGGCCGGCGCGATGGCGAGAAAGTTCCTCGGCAAGTTCAACCGCCGCTTCGAAACGAACATCCAGATCGCCTACGGCGGCATCGTCGCGGGCCACATCGTCCGCAAACCCGACGCCGCCAACCGCGTCGATCTGCTCGAGCTCACGAACGACACGCTCGACCCGCGCATCGCGGTCGCCCTGGCGACGCTGGTGCTAGGCAGCGAGCCGTAGCAACGCATCGCACGTTTTGGTGGAGCGGCGGGCTCTTAGCCCGCCGAGCTATGAAAAACGTCGGCGGGCTAAGAGCCCGCCG
>DASVUA010000629.1:0-1850 GCA_036387295.1 Thermoanaerobaculia bacterium
CCAGCCGACGTGTCTCTTTTGCCGGCGGGCTAAGAGCCCGCCGACGTCTCTCTTTTGCCGGCGGGCTAAAGCCCGCCGCTCCACCAGCACGGCGTGCCGGCTCGTTTCTATGTGGAATCCCGCGCCTGGGGCGGACCCGATCAGAAAGGCCCGTTTCGTTCGCCGTCACCGCGTCGAACCCCGATCTCTTCAGCGTGCAGCCGGCAGTCGCGCCGGACGGCACGCTGACCTACACGCTCGCCCCGAACGCATTCGGCTCGACCATCGTTTCGGTCGTCGCGCAGGATGACGCCGGTGCCAGCTCGGCAGCGCAGACGTTCACCATCAGCATCACCGGCGTCAACGACGCGCCGTCGTTCGTTCCGGGCGGCAACGTCTCGGCGAACGAAGATGCGGGTGCGCAGAGCATCGGCTGGGCGACCGGCATTTCGGCCGGCCCGTCGGAAGCCGGTCAGGCGCTCGCGTTCAACGTCTCGAACGACAACAACGCGCTCTTCAGCGTGCAGCCGGCGATCTCCGCGGGCGGCGTGCTGACGTTCACTTCCGCGCCGAACGCCTTCGGCAGCGCGATCGTGACGGTCTCGCTGAGCGACAACGGCGGCACCGCGAACGGCGGCGTCGACACGTCGGCCAGCATCACCTTCACGCTCACGATCAACGCGGTCAACGACCCGCCGGCCGCGGCCGCGGATGCGTTCGACACGATCGGCAACACGCTCCTCCAGGTCAGCGGTTCGAAGACGGTTGCCGATCCGGCGGTCTTCGTCACCGGCTCGGTGCTCGCGAATGACGCGGACATCGACTCCGCCGGCTCACTCAACGCAGCACTCGTCCCCGCGTCTGTGACCGGCGGCGCGAGCGTGACGATGAACGCCGACGGTACGTTCACCTATCTCCCCGCGCCGGGGCACGCCGGTGCGACCGACAGCTTCCAGTACACCGTCAGCGATGGATCGGCTTCTTCGACCGGAACGGTCACGATCACGCTGAAAGGGCGCGTGTGGTACGTGCGCAACAACGGTCCCGCCGGCTCCGGCCGCTCGACCAATTCGTTCTCGACGCTCAGCGACGCGCAGGCGCTGTCGGTTGCCGGTGACACGATTTACGTCTACGCCGGCGACGGCACGACCACCGGCCAGAACGCCGGCTTCGTGCTCAAGTCCGGTCAGCGCCTGATCGGCCAGGGCGTCGCGCTCACGGTTCCGGTCAGCGTCAATGGCGGCGCAAGCCCGACGGTGCTCCTTGCCGCCGGTGCGAAAGCGAAGGTCACCAACGCCGCCCCGATCGTGTCGGCGGCGAACATCGGCAACATCGAAGTCGCAGGCCTCGACCTCAGCAGCTCGCCGCAGGACGGTATCCGCCTCACCAACGTCACCAACGCCGCCGTCTCGACCGTCACGATCGCGAACAACCTCGGCAACGGCATCACCGGCACGAACGTCAACGGCTTCACGCTGGGCTCGTCCACGGTGACCGGCAACGGCGACGACGCCGCGGCCGACGAGGCGGGCATCCGCTTCGACAATCTCACCGGCAGCGCCGCGATCAGCAACACGACGATCTCCGGCTCGATTGAAGACAACGTCCGCGTGGTCAATACGGGCGGCGTGCTCGATCGCATCACCTTCACGAACGTGACGGTCGGTGCAAACGCGGCCGCCACCGGTAACGACGGCGTGTTCCTGCAGGCATCGAACAGCGCGACGTTCAAGGTGACGGTGCAGAACAGCACCTTCACCGCGGCGCGCGGCGACCTGTTCCAGTTCAGCGTCCGCGACAACGCCGTGACGGACCTCGTCTTCACGAACAACGCGTTGTCGAACAATCACCCCAACGTCGTCAGCGGCGGC
>DASVUA010000630.1:0-4116 GCA_036387295.1 Thermoanaerobaculia bacterium
TCGGAACGAAAGCGCGTATCGACGCCACGGTGCATGCGCGCAACGTGACGGTCGAAGGGCGGCTCACGGGCGACATCTCGGCGGATGACCGTGTCGAGCTGGTCGCCAGCGCGACTGTGGACGGCAACATCAAAGCGCCGAAGATCGTCGTGGCCGAGGGCGCCAAGTTCCGCGGCAACGTCGACATGGGCTCGCGTGCGCCGAAGGAACAGGCGGACGCGCCGGGCGCGAAAGCAAAGTAATCAGTCGCGGGCGTGAGTTGCGAGTCGCGCGGGCAGACCGGCCCGGGCGATGACGCACTCGCGACGCCGTAACTCGTAACGGAGGCATCAATGTCATCAGTCGAAACGAACACATTCGCGCGCGAGCACAAGCTCCGCGAAACACGCGAGTACACGAACTACATCGATGGTCAGTGGGTGAAGTCGGGTACCGGCAAGGCATTCGAAAATCGCAACCCGGCGAATGACGACGATCTGGTCGGCCTCTTCCAGGATTCCGATGCGTCGGACGTCGATGCGGCGGTCAGCGCGGCGAGCAAGGCATACGAGAAGTGGCGCCTCGTGCCGGCGCCGAAACGGGCCGAGTATCTGTACAAAGTCGGCGAGATCCTCAAGCGGCGCAAGGACGAGATGGCTCGCGAAATGACGCGCGAGATGGGCAAAGTCGTCGACGAAACGAAGGGCGACATCCAGGAAGCCATCGACATGGCCTACCTCGCGGCCGGTGAAGGCCGCCGCCTGTTCGGTGTGACGACGCCGTCCGAGCTGCACAACAAGTTCAACATGGCCGTGCGCATGCCCCTCGGCGTGGCCGGTCTCATCACGCCGTGGAACTTTCCGATGGCCATTCCGGCGTGGAAGGGGATGGCGGCGCTGATCTGCGGCAACACGGTCGTGATCAAGCCGGCCTCGCAGACGCCGCTCTCGGTCGTGCTGCTGACCGAAGCGCTGGAAGAAGCGGGACTGCCGGCCGGCGTGTGGAACATGGTCACGGGCGGAGGCCGCGAAGTCGGCGAGCCGATGCTCACGCACCCGAAAATCCGCGTGATCTCATTCACCGGCTCGACCGACGTCGGCCGCCACATCAACACCGTATGCGCGCCGCAGTTCAAGCACGTCCATCTCGAGATGGGCGGCAAGAACGTGATCATGGTGATGGACGACGCCGACGTCGATCTCGCCGTCGACGGTGCGCTGTGGGGCGCGTTCGGTACGACCGGACAGCGCTGCACCGCCGCCTCGCGCGTGGTCGCGCACGACAAGGTGTACGACCAGTTCGTCGAGAAGCTCGCGGCGCGCGCCAAGACGCTGCGCGTCGGCAACGGCCTCGAGTCGGGCGTGCAGATGGGGCCGAGCATTTCGGACTCGCAGCTCGCGACCGTGAAAAAGTACGTGCAGATCGGCAAGGAAGAAGGGGCCGAGGTCGTCTCCGGCGGCAACGCCCTCACCGACGGCGCGTACGCGAAGGGCTACTTCCACGAGCCGACCGTCTTTGCCAACGTGAAGGACAACATGCGCATCGCGCAGGAAGAGATCTTCGGACCGGTCACGGCGGTCATCCGCTGCAACTCGCTGGAAGAAGCGATCTCGATCGGCAACGGCGTGAAGTACGGCCTCTCCGCGTCGATCTATACGCGCGACGTGAACAAGGCCTTCGTTGCGATGCGCGACATGGTCACCGGCATCTTCTACGTCAACGCTCCGACCATCGGCGCCGAAGTGCACCTGCCGTTCGGCGGCGTCAAGGAAACGGGCAACGGCCATCGCGAAGCAGGCGTTGCGGGCATGGACGTGTTCACCGAGTGGAAGTCGATTTACATCGACTATTCGGGCAATCTGCAGCGCGCGCAGATCGACACGGAGTTGTAGCCGTTCGGCGGTTGTCGGGTCTCAGTTGTCGGTTGTCTGTGGTGTATCGTCGCGGCGATTACGCACAGACAACTGACAACCGACTACTGACAACATGCACAAAGCACTCGTCGTCGCGCTCACTCTCGCCGTTCCTCTTTCCTCGTTCGCGCAACAAACCGACTCGAACGCCGAACGCCTCGTCGACCACATCCTCGCGAATTCGCGCGGCTATGACACGCTCGCGCATCTCACGGATCAGATCGGGCCGCGGCTTTCGGGATCGAAAAACGCCGAGCTCGCGGTGCGCTGGACGACGCAACGGTTTCGCGACTGGGGCATCGACGTGCGCAATGAGCGCGTGGTCGTGCCGCACTGGGTGCGAGGCGAGGAGCGCGGGCGTCTCGTCTCCCACAACGATCAGAAGTTGTATCTCACCTCCCTCGGCGGCAGCGTCGCCACGCCGGCAAGCGGCATCACCGCCGAGGTGATCGAGGTGACGTCGTACGAGCAGCTCGATCAGCTCGGCCGCGACGGGGCGATCAAAGGAAAGATCGTTTTCTACAACTCGCCGATGAACATGCAGCTCGTGGAGAGCGGGCGTGCGTTCGACGCGTATTCGGAAGCGGTCATCTTTCGCGGCATCGGGGCGAGCCGCGCCGCGCAGTACGGCGCACGTGCGTCGGTGGTCCGCTCGGTTGCTTCGGGGTCATTGCGCACGCCGCACACCGGATCGCTGCACTATCTCGACGGCCAGCCGAAGATCCCGGCCGCGGCGTTGTCGACCGAGGATGCAGAGCTCGTGCATCGCCTCCTCGCGAAAGGAGAGCGCGTACGGATGCAGCTCGTGCTCACTCCGCGCACGCTGCCGGATGTCGAATCGGCAAACGTGATTGCGGAAATTCGCGGCAGCGAGCGTCCGAACGAGATCGTTCTCATCGGCGGCCATCTCGATTCGTGGGACCTCGGCACGGGCGCGATCGACAACGGCTCGGGCGTGTCGATGGTGATGGAGACGATGCGCGTGCTGAAAGAGCTCGGCATCCGGCCGAAGCGCACCATCCGCGCGGTGCTGTTCATGAACGAAGAGAACGGCCTGCGTGGCGGCAGAACGTATTTCCAGAATGCCGCCGCGCGCGAAGAACTGCATCGCCACATTGCGGCGATCGAGAGCGACGCCGGTGCGGCCGCGCCGGTCGGCTTCATCAGCACCATGGAAGGCGCACGTCTCGACCGCGTGCACAGCCGCATGCGCCCGCTGCTCTCGCGCATCGCGCCGATGTATTTCGAAAGCTCACAGCACACCGGCGCCGACACCTCGCTCCTCACCAACGCCGGCATCACCGGCTTCGGCCTGGTCCCCAATCCCCGCCACTACTTCGACCTGCACCACACCCCCGCCGACACACTCGACAAAGTCGATCCAAAAGCACTGGCCCAGAACACCGCCGCTCTCGCCGCGCTGGCGTACGTGCTCGCGGAGGAGGGTTTGTAATCGCTCGGAGCAAAGGGTCAGAACGTAAAAAGCCCCGGCCTTGCGGCCGGGGCTTTTTGTTTGAAGCGTTGTGTTGCGGGATTAGAAGCGGAAGCCCGCCGAGAAGCGATACGTACGCGCCGTCTGGTAGTTCGACGTGAAGGCATTGCCCGGGGTCGAAGCGGTCGCGCTGGTCGGCTGTCCGAACGACGCGCCCTTCTGCCAGTGTGCACCCATCGCTTTGCAAGTGGCGCCGGAAGCACCCTGCGGGCATTCGATGAGCTGCGTCGTGGTGAACGGGTTGAACGGCGTGAAGTTCGTGCTCGTGTTCGCCGTCGCAACCGTGGTGTTGACGACGCGGACGGTCTGGCGGTTGAACACGTTCAGCACTTCCGCCTGAGCGAACAGCTCGAAGCGGGAGATCGGGAGGCGGTAGTTCAGACCGACGTCCGTCGAGTTGACGTCGTCGAGGCGGTACTCACCGCGCTCGCTGAAGTAGTACTGCTGACCGCTCGAGTACGTCTTGTACGGCGCACCGTTGAGCAGAGTCGGCAGGAAGTTGGTGAGGTTGATGTTCTGCACGGCCGAGTACGGCGTGCCGGATTCGAAGCTGTGGAGCACCGAGATGTTCAGACCGCCGAGGACCGACGGCATCGGAACGTCGTAGCCGGCCCAGGCGCGTGCGCGGTGACGCTGGTCGGAGGTGAGGTAACCAACCGGCAGGCGCCGCTCGTAGTCGCGGAGCTCGGGGTAGCTGATCGAGCCCGGGCTGTTGCCGACCGTACCGCTGGT
>DASVUA010000631.1:0-5404 GCA_036387295.1 Thermoanaerobaculia bacterium
TCGGCGAGCTCGCCGCGGCGCGCCGCGAGCTGCGTCTGCGTCGATTGAAACCGCGTGACGAGCCGCGAGTCGCGCGACACGAGATAGCTGAGCATCGAGATGGCTTCGAGCGGATTGCGGTCGTCTTCGAGCGCGAGGAGCATCCGCACATAACTCAGCCCGCCGAGACGATACAGCGCGACGAGCCGCTTCCGGAGATCGGCTTTCTGCTGCGCGATCCGCGGCTCGAGGCCGGCGATCTGCGTCTCGAGCCGTTTCTGTTCGCCGCCGAGCCGCGCTTCGGCTGCGGCCGCGAGCTCGAGCTCGCGCGTGCGGATGCCGAGCGCGAGATCGGCTTCTTCGAGCTCCAGCTCCGCGGTCCGGGCCTGACGCCGGACTTCGTCGAGCCGTGCCCGCAGCCGCGTGATGTCGGTGCGGATGCGATCGAGATCCGACGGCCGCTGCGCGTGCGCGGCAGGGATCAGGACGAGAAGCGCGAGGACGAGACTTTGAAGCTTCTTCATGTTCGTTCCGCTTCGCCGTCCCGGATGGCTACGTTGGCCGGCGCGACGTGAACTCGCGCAACGCCTGCCGCGCGGCTTGCTGCTGCGCTTCTTTCTTCGACGATCCTTCGCCGCGCGTGGCGAGACTGCCGAGCTTCACCTCGACCACGAACGTCTTGTCGTGATCGGGCCCCACCTCGGCCACCACGTTGTAATCGGGCAGCGGCAGGCCTTTGCCCTGCGCGAGCTCCTGCAGCGCGGTCTTGTAATCGCGAAAGAGAAGATCCTGCTGATCGATGCTCTCGATGTCGCCGACGAACGAGCGCTCGATGAGCTGCCGCGCCGCGTCGATGCCGCCGTCGAGGTAAACCGCCGCGACCATCGCTTCGAAGAGGTTCGCGAGCAGCGAGTCCTTCTTCCGTCCGCCGGTCTTCTCCTCACCTACGCCGAGAAGGATCACGTCACCCATTCCGAGCTCGCGAGCCTTCGCCGCTAGGCTCGGCGCGCTGACGAGAAACGCTTTCATTTTCGAGAGCGCCCCTTCGTCGAGCTGCGGAAAGTGCCGGAACAGAAGATCGCCGACGACGAAGCCGAGCACCGAGTCACCGAGGAACTCGAACGTCTCGTTGTGCCGGACGTCGACGTCTTTCGCTTCGTGCGAGTACGACTTGTGAGTGAGCGCGCGGCGGAGAAGCTCGCGCTGGGTGAAGGTGTACCCGATGCGGCTCTCGAATTCGGAAGGGTCAGTGTGCAATCGGCGGGAAGTATAGCGGTCTGCCACCGCTTTGCTGAGTGCGCCGAAAATGACAAACGCCGCGAAGTATCTTCGCGGCGTTTGCTTGGCCGAGCCTTCCGGCTGCCTACGAGGTTAGCTGTCGGATTCGGGCTGGAAGCCCTACCAGCTCTCGCTGGATTCACCCCGGACGGTGGCAAGCCGTCACTATGTTGGTTCCCCCGTTCCTCGGCGCCGAGGATTAGGCGGCAAGGCCGCCACCAAAATGGCGACCGGTGGAGTGTACGCGCTCGAGAGTCGAAGTCAACGACTATCTGAGGATAGTGGGGGGACGAGCGCACTCGACCATTTGCTTGCGACGAAGCGCGGGCGCAAAGCAGAACCGGCGGCGGCGACAGGTGAGCGCGCGAGAAGAGAAGTGGTGCCCAGGGACGGAATCGAACCGCCGACACGAGGATTTTCAGTCCTCTGCTCTACCAACTGAGCTACCTGGGCCGGTGTCTCGCGCGAGCGGCGCGCAAGATACCACAGCACGCCTCGCTGGCAAGCGCAGTTAACGAGAAAGGGAAGATTTCATTCCCGCGCGACGCGCGCCGTCGGCTCCGCGCGGGCATTCACGCGCGAGGGTGGACGTTGTGCCGCGTCTCGTGAGCTCCCTTCCCTGCCGTGTAACCGCGCGGCGTTCCGGCCGTCTCACGATCAGCCGTATCTAAAGGAGATTCCGAATGAAGAAGTTCATCCCCGCAGTCGCAGCCATCCTCCTCGTCGCCATGACCGCCTTCGCCGCTCCGAACGGCGAGGACAAGCCGCGCCGCCGCGGCCGGCCCGACTACGCCGCGCTGATCGCGAAGCTCGAGCTCACGCCGGAACAGCGCCAGCAGATCGACGACATTCAACTCACCTCGCGCAGCCAGACCGAAACCTACCTCGAGCGCACCCGCCAGCTCATGGAAGAGATTCGCGCGGCGCGTGCGGCGAACGAGACCGACAGAATCGCCACGCTCGAAGCCGATCTCGAAACGCAGCGCAACGAGATGAAGCAGCTGCAGCAGAAGGAAGCGGAGGAAATGCTGGCGGTGCTCACCAGCGAGCAGCGCGCGCAGCTCGACAAGCTCAAAGAAGAACGTGCGCAGCGGCTCGAACAGCAGCGCAAAGACGACGAAGCGAAGCGCAACTGACGCCAGCGAACGACGCGACGACGGGTGCGGTGCGCTACCGCACCCGGTCGCGCACCATCACGGCCAGTTCCCTCAATGGCCGCGCGGCAGCGCCGAGGGGCTCGATCGCGGCGAGCGACGTCGCGACGAGCTCCTCGCTCAACTTGCGCGCCCCCTCCACACCGGCGAGTTTCACGAACGTCAGACGCTGCTCGTCTTTCCTCACGTCCTTGCCGAGAGTCTCCGGATTCGAGGTCACGTCGAGCACGTCGTCGACGATCTGAAACGCCAGGCCGAGATTCTTCGCGAAGATCTCCACGCGCTGCAGCGGCGCAGAATGGATGTTCGCCAGCATCCCGCCGACGGCACCCGCGGCGACGAACAACGTCCCGGTCTTGCGCGAATGGATGAACTCGAGCGTATCGAAATCGAGATGCGCCTGTTCGGAGTGCAGATCGACCGCCTCGCCAGCGATGGTGCCGTCCCACCCCACCGCGTCGACCACGCGCTGCACGACCTGCTGCATCGGCCAGCGGCGCGGCGACAGCGCGGCGTGCGATTGCACCACGAGGCCGTACGCGTGATTGAGCAAGGCCACCGCGGAAAGAATGGCGAGATCTTCCCCGAACTCGCGATGTAACGTCGGCGCGCCGCGCCGCAGCTCCGCGTCGTCCATCGAGGGGAGGTCGTCGAGGATCAGCGACGACGCATGAATCATCTCGATGGCCGCGGCGGCAGGCGCGAGCTTCTCGGCGCGGCCGCCGAACGCCTCCCCCACCGCGATGAGGAGGATGCCGCGAACGCGTTTGCCCGCCGATTCGAGCGAGCGGCTGAGCGGGGCCGCGAGCGGCGCCGGAGCTCCGGTCCGTGAAGCGAGTTCCGCCAGCGTTCGGTCGATCAGAGCGCGTCGCGCGGGGAAGTAATCGCTCATGAGGCGGGCGGGGCGGCATGTTAGCATCCGGCCTCGGGAACTCTATGAATAATCGGCACTTCGGACGGGCTCAGCAGATGTGGGCGCTCATGGCTGCTTGCATCATTCTGTTCTCGCTTTTCCTGATGTTCATCCGCGGGATGCACTTCGGACTCTGGTGGCGAATCATGCTCTCCGCGAGTCTTGCCAGCGGGATCTGCGCGTTCGTCTTTCAGTTCTGGTTGAAGCGCGTCGTCCAGCGGCGCGACGGCATGCTCAAGCTGATCGACCGCGTCACCGCCGGAGACCTCTCGCTCTCGGCGCGCGACATCGTCAGCGAGACGCAGTCGACCCGTACGGCCGCCGCGATCCGCGCGCTCGTCGCGAATCTCGAACGGACCATTCGCCGCTTCGGCCAGCTCGCGTCCGACGTCTCGCGCGCGAGCGAACAGATCAGCGGACGCTCGCGCGTGCTCGCGCGCAGCGCGACCGACCAGCTCAGCTCGACCGAGACCACATCGTCTTCGGTCACGCAGATCGACGACTCGATCAACAACGTCCGCCGGAGCATGGAAGAGCTCTCCGCGAACGCGGAAGAGACCTCGACCTCGATTCTTCAGATGTCGGCGTCGATCGAGGAAGTGAGCCGCATCGCCGACACGCTCTCCGAATTCGTCGAACAGACCTCGTCCGCGATCGAACAGATGGTCGCGTCGATCAACGAAGTGGCGACGAACACGGAAAGCTTCTCCTCGTTCGCCACGCAAACCGCGTCGTCGATGGTGGAGATGAACGCCACCACCGAGGAGATCCGGAACTCCGCAAGGCAATCATCGGAGCTCGCGCGGTACGTCACCGACGCCGCGAATGAAGGACGCACCGCGGTCGAAGGGACCGTCGGCGGCATGCGGAAGATCCAGATGTCGGTCGAGGAAGCGCAGATCGCCCTCAGCGATCTCGCCGAACGTTCGCAGGAGATCGGCGACATCGTGCGCGTCATCGACGACATCGCCGGCCAGACCAACCTCCTCGCGCTGAACGCCGCGATCATCGCCGCACAGGCGGGCGAACGGGGCCGCGGGTTTGCCGTCGTCGCGGATGAGATTCGCGATCTCTCCGAGCGCACCTCGGTTTCCACCGAAGAGATCCGCACGCTGATCCAGAACGTCCAGAAAGGCGTCGGACGCGCCGCCGAGCAGATGACGCTCAGCTCCGACCGCGTCGCCGACGGCGTCGGCCTCACCGCGCGCGCCGCGCAGGTGCTCGACAAGATCCTCGAGCTCACCGGCCGCTCCACGAACTCCATCTCCGAGATCGCCCGCGCCACCGAAGAACAGGCGCGCGGCAGCGCGGCCGCGACGGCGGCGATCGAAGAAGTGACGAAGATGGTGCAGCAGACCGCCGTTGCGACGCAGCAGCAGTCGCAGACTTCGCGCAAGATCGGCGAACAGGCGGCGATGGTGCGCGACTACACCAAGCACCTCAAGCGCGCGATGAACGAGCAGGAAACCGGCAGCCGCGCCATCAGCCGGGCCATGGAAAACATCATGGGGCTCGTGCAGACGGTGCTCGAGTCGACGTCCATCCTGGCGGCAGAAAGCTCTGCGATCGTCAAGTCGATGGACGTCATCAAGCAGGGCTCACGCGAATCGAATTTCGGTGTCGCCGATCTCAATCAGATGGCGAACACGCTCAGCCACGAATCGGCGTTGCTGAAACAGGAGCTCGGACGCTTCACGCTCCCCTCTCCGAATCGCGGCGGCCAGATCACGACCGCGACGGTGCTCTGGCAGAAGCTGACGTTCGATCCGGCGCACACATCCGCCTCGGCGCTCGGCTTCCTCTCCAAAGCGATTCACTCGACGCTCGTGAAGTACGGCGAGGGAGCGGAGCTCATCCCCGATCTCGCCGAACGGTGGGAAGTGCTCGAGCAGGGTCACGTCTACCGCTTCCATCTGCGCCGCAACGTCCGCTTCCACAACGGCCGGACGCTCGAAGCGCGCGACGTGTACGAGACGTTTCTCCGCCTGCTGCTGCCGGAAGTGAAATCGACCGGCGCCTGGATCCTCAAGAGCGTTCGCGGCGCGGCAGACGTGATCGACGGAAAGACGCGAGCGCTGAC
>DASVUA010000632.1:0-3601 GCA_036387295.1 Thermoanaerobaculia bacterium
TTGCTCGGCGGGATAAAGCCCGCCGCTCCACTAGACATCGGCTCTCGCGCAGAACGTTCAAAAGCCGCCCGCGTTCTCGCTCAACCATGCGCCCTCTATTTCGTCAGGCCTTGCGTCTCCTTGCCGAATGTTTCGATGAAGTCGCGTTGGGTTTCGCGGTTGACGTTGTGCATGTAGACGCGGGAGAAGCCCATGGCAAGATCGCCTTCGAGCCAGCGGAGGTGTTGCTCGATGTCGGACGACACGCGCAACTTTTCGCGCACCACGTCGCGAGCGACGAGCTCCGCGGCCGCGTCGAACTCGCGGGGGGAGCGGAGCGTGGCGAGGGTGTCGCTGCCGAAGAGGAGCATGCGCCACTGTTCGTATGCCGCGTCGAGCGCCGTCTCGTCGTCGCCGGCGTACGACACGACGGCCTGCAGAAAGAGCGGCTTCTGTTCGCCGCCGCCGCGGCGGAAGGCGTCGACGATCTCCTGCATCGTTTCGCGGTCGCGCGCCGTCGTCACCATCGCATCGGCCCAGCGGCCGGCCCACTCGGCGGTCTTGACGCTGAGCGCTGCCGCCACGATGAGCGGCGGCGTTTCCGGGACGTCGTACAACTGCGCGTCGAATACGCCGATGCGCTCATCCGTCACCACCTCGCCGGCCCAGAGGCGCCGGATCGCGCTCGCGCAACGCTCGAGCCGCTCGTTGCGCTCTTCCTTCAGCGGCCAGTTCGTCGTGGCGATGTGCTCGTTGAGCGCTTCGCCGCTGCCGAGCGCGAGCCAGAGGCGCTCCGGATACATCGTCGAAAGCGTGGCCGCCGACTGCGCGAGCACGGCCGGGTGATAGCGATAGCCGGGCGCCGAAACGGTCCCGAACGAGAGCCGCGTCGATTGCAGCGCGGCGCCGAGCCACGGCCACGTCGCGCCGCTGTGACCCTGCACCTTGCTCCACGGCGCGAAATGATCCGAGCACATCGCGCCGCCGAAGCCCGCCTGCTCGGCCCGCTGCGCCAGCTCGAGCAGCTCGCGCGGGCTGTACTGCTCGTGCGAACAGTGATACCCGATGAACCGTGCAACACCCGCGGCATCCGGCCGCGCTTCGTACTCACCCAATGTGCTCGCCTCCGTGCAACAGCAGTACGGAGCCTTGTGCAGGTGATGTACCTGCAACGCTGCTCAGCCCGCGTACGAATGCGATGACGAGCGCGGCGCGCTCAACCGCACGCTCAAGCGCACGTGCAGTCGAAGCAGCCGTGCTCGGCGCACGTGCGGCACGACGCATTCACCTGCTTGCGCAACGCCTCGCGGGCGCGAAACAGGCGCACCGCCGCGTTGTTCGCCGTGATGCCTGCTTCTTCCGCAAACGCGGCGAGCGGCGCCCCGTCCACTTCCACCCGCTGAATCGCGTCCGCGTACTCCGGCTTCAGCGTCGCCGCGAGGCGGCCGACGCAGGCGCAGACTTCGGGCTGCATCGCCTCAGGCAGCTCGGCCGCCCCTTCCATTTCGCGGGCGAGTTGCTCGAGCGCACGATTGCGGACGCTGCCGCGGCGGTAATGATCGACGACCGCATTGCGCAGCACGCGATAAAACCAGCCGGTTGCCGCCTCATCCTCCCGCAGCGCCCCCGCCTTTTCGATGCTCTTGACGAACGCGTCCTGCAGGATGTCCTCCGCCAGCGCGCGATCGCCGAGGCGACGCTCGAGAAACGAAAGAAACTCACGATGGCTCTCCGCGAGATGTGAGGCGAGATCGCTTTCCGGATGAGTGTGCATCGCGAGGATTGTAGGCGGCGTTCGCAACTCATCCACTACTGTAATGATCACGCCCGGGCTGCGTCTGTACTGTCGGAGGAGCACATGACACCCAACCACAATCACGCACACGCGGCACACTCCGCGACTCACGGCGAGCTCGACCCGGTCTGCGGGATGACGATCTCTCGTGAGCGCGCCGCCGGCTCGTCCGACTACCACGGCACGACCTACTACTTCTGCAATCCGCACTGCAAAACGAAGTTCGATGCGAATCCGGAGCAATACGCCGGCCGAACGCGTCCGGCCGCGAACGCAGCGCCCGCCGGGACGATGTACGTCTGCCCGATGGATCCCGAAGTGCGGCAGGATCACCCCGGCGCCTGTCCGAAATGCGGCATGGCTCTGGAGCCGGAAACCATCGCCGCGCCCGCGACGAAGACCGAGTGGACCTGCCCGATGCATCCGGAAATCGTCCGCGACGAGGCGGGCAGCTGCCCGATCTGCGGCATGGCGCTCGAGCCGCGCACCGTCACGCTCGAAGAGCGCAATCCCGAGCTCGACGACATGACGCGGCGCTTCCGCATCAGCACCGCCCTCACCGTGCCGCTGATCGCGTTCGCGATGCTGCGGCATCTCCCCGGCGCGCATGACATCCTCGGACACACGCTCACCGCCTGGGCTTCCTGGATCGAGCTCGCGCTCGCGACGCCGGTCGTGCTGTGGGGCGGCTGGCCGTTTCTCGAGCGCGCCTGGGCGTCGGTGGTCAATCGCCACCTCAACATGTTCACGCTCATCGGCCTGGGCGTCTCGGTCGCGTTTCTCTACAGCGTCGTCGTGACGGTGGTTCCCGATGTGTTCCCGGCGTCATTCCGCGATGCGTCCGGTCATGTCGGGGTCTACTACGAGGCAGCGGCCGCGATCGTCGTGCTCATGCTCCTGGGGCAGGTGATGGAGCTGCGCGCACGCAGCCGCACCGGCGCTGCGATTCGCGCACTGCTCGGCCTCGCGCCGAAGAGCGCGCGGCGCGTCGATGCAAACGGCAACGAGCGCGACGTCCCGCTCGAACAGGTGCAGCCGGGCGACACGCTGCGCGTCCGTCCCGGCGAGAAGATCCCGGTCGACGGCGTCGTGCTGGAAGGGACCACCAACGTCGACGAGTCGATGGTCACCGGCGAGCCGTTGCCGGTCGAGAAAACGTCCGGAGACCGGCTGATCGGGGCGACCATCAACACGACCGGTTCGGTGCTGATGCGCGCCGATCGCGTCGGAGCCGACACGCTGCTCGCGCGCATCGTGAACATGGTCGCGCAGGCGCAGCGAAGCCGCGCGCCGATTCAGAAACTCGCCGATCGCGTCTCGGCGTGGTTCGTTCCGGCCGTCGTGGCGACGGCGGTGGTGACGTTCGCCGTCTGGGCGCTCCTCGGCCCCGAGCCGCGCGGCGTGTACGCGCTCGTGAATGCGGTCGCCGTCCTCATCATCGCCTGCCCTTGCGCACTCGGGCTCGCAACGCCGATGTCGGTGATGGTGGCGGCAGGAAAAGGTGCGACCGCCGGCGTGCTGTTCCGCAACGCCGAAGCGATGGAAGTACTGCGCACCGTCGACACGCTGGTCGTCGACAAGACCGGCACGCTCACACTCGGGAAACCGGAGCTCGCGTCCGTCATCGTGCTCGACGGCTTCGATGAAGGCGAACTGTTGCGCATCGCCGCGAGCGTCGAGCGCGCCAGCGAGCATCCGCTCGCCGCCGCGATCGTGGCCGGTGCGGAAGCGCGCGGCCTCACGATTCCGAAAGCGCAGCACTTCGAATCGATCACCGGCAAAGGTGTTTACGGTGCGGCCGAAGGACGGCGTGTGGCGCTCGGAAAT
>DASVUA010000633.1:0-3794 GCA_036387295.1 Thermoanaerobaculia bacterium
GCGATGCTCGAGCGCCTCGGCATCGCCGGCGCGGCGGATAAGCGCCTGTCGCAATATTCGCGCGGCATGCTGCAGCGCATCGGCATGTGCCAGGCGTTGATCCACGAGCCGGAGTTCATCTTTCTCGACGAGCCGACCTCCGGGCTCGATCCGAACGGTGTCCTGCTCGTCCGCGACCTCATCGCCGAACAGAAAGCGCGCGGCGCGGCCGTGCTCCTCAACTCGCACCAGCTCGCCGAGATCGAGAAGGTCTGCGATCGCGTGCTCTTTCTGAGCGGCGGCGTGATCTCGCGTCGCGAGACGCTGCGCCATCGCGATCACATCGCCATCGCCATCACGCTGCTCGCCGATTCCTACGACGCCGCGAACGTCGAGCGGATCACCGGCCTCGCACCGCAGAACAACATCGTCATCGTCGACGTCGAACAGGAGCGCGACATCGCGAACCTGGTGAAAGCGCTGGTCGACAGCGGCGCCGGCGTGATCGACGTACGGCGGCACACGGCCGATCTCGAAGGCATCTTCCGAGGTGCGGCGTGAGTGGAGTCGTGATCTCGGAAACATTGCGCCGGCACGCCACGAACGTCGCGTTCGTCGCCGTCGTGGCCGTGCTCGCGATGACAGCGATCGGCGTGTCGCACTTCGAGCGGCCCGGCACGATCTGGCCGAGCCTCGTGATGCTGCTCGCGATGGTCGTCGGCAGCGAGGTGATCGGGCCGGAGTTCTCATCCGGCACGCTCCAGCTCATTCTCGTGAAGCCGATCAATCGCGCCGTCTATCTGCTGTCGCGTGTCGCCGGCGTCGTGCTCGCGGTCTGGAGTGCCGCGCTGCTCGCGGCCGTGTGCGAGCTCGTCGGCCGCTCGATGAACGACTTCGTTCCGATCGCAACGGCGCTCGTCCACTCCATGGCCGACGCGCTGCTCGTCGTTTCTCTGCTCGCGTTCATCGGGAGCTTCACCCGCGCCTACTTCAATATCGCGATCTACTTCGGCATGCAGATGTTCCTCGCGATGCTGATCGGCCTCAGCGCGCGTAAATTTCCGGAGCCGCTCACGCGCGCGCTCCGCTTCGTCATGTCCAACCTCTATCCCGACCCGCCGTCTCAGCTCGAAGGCGCCTGGCTTCTGCTCGTCGCCTGCAATGTCGCCATCGCGCTCCTGCTCGCCTGCATCCTCTTCCGCAAACGCGAGGTGCCGTATGGCGCTGACTAGCCAGCGAGCGATTCCACTCGCGCTGATCGTCATCGTCGCGCTGTTGCTCGCCGCGCGCATCGTCTCGGCGTTCGTGAAAACAGCGCCCGCGGGGGCCGTGCAGTGGCTGAGCATCGAAGACGGAATGGCGCGAGCGCGCGCCACGAACAAGCCGATCCTCTTCGACTTCACGGCCGAATGGTGCGGCCCGTGTCACCAGCTCGATGCCGCCGTGTTTCAGAACGCCGATTTTGCGCGGCGCATCAACGCCGGGTTCATCGCGGTGCGCGTGGTCGACCGGCAGCAGGAAGATGGAGAAAACCGTCCAGAGGTCGCGGCGCTGCAGAAGCAGTACGCCGTGCGCGCCTTTCCGACGCTCGTCTTCACCGACTCGACCGGCAACGAGCGCGGACGAATGGAAGGGTTTCGCGGCGCCGATCAGTTCGAGCGTGTGATGGAGCAATCCCGCTGATGCGTCTCGAGCACCTGACGGAAGAAGAAGAAGATTTCTGGCGCGGCGAGTTCGCGCAGGAGAACTGGATTTTCGGATCGCTCGCGCTGAGCGTCACGCTGCCCGAGTTCGCCGGCGGCACCCCGGCGCTGCGGCAGATGCATTTCGGCTACTACCTTCAGCCGCTGCATCTGAATGTCGACGATCGCGAAGACCTGCCGCGCAAACTCGTTTACGTCCTCGCACGCCGCAAACCGCCGCTCGATTTTCTCGAGCTCTCCGGCGCCGGCGTCCGTATCCCGCACTGCTTTCCCACCGGCTTCACTCTCGGCTCGGTGCTCCGCATCACGCTGCAGGAATTGAAGAGATTGCCGTTGAGGGAACCGTTGTGAGGTTGTCAGTTGTCGGTTGCCGGTGAATGTGTGGTGTCGCGCCCGGGCGGAACCGTTCAGACAACGGACCGCTGACAACCGACAACAACTCATAGAATGTCCCCGCAATGACCCCGTTCCGCCGCCTGCTTCACTACTTCAAGCTCTACAAAAACCGCCTGCTCCTCGGCGCGGCGTGCGTGGTCGGTTCAGCGATTTTTTCGCTGCTCAAGCCGCTCATCATCGGGAACGCGGTGAACACCCTCGGCGGCGAGTTCACCCGTGCGACGCTCGTGCGCTACGGCCTGATGCTCATCGGCGCGGCGGCGATCGAAGGGGCGTTCCTCTATGCGCAGCGCTGGATCATCATCGGTGCCTCGCGCTCGATGGAGTACGACATGCGGAACGACTTCTACGGTCATCTGCAGAAGCTTCCGCTGCGGTTCTATCAGGAACAGCGAACCGGCGATCTGATGTCGCGCGCGACGAACGATCTCGCCTCGGTTCGCATGCTGATCGGGCCGGCTGTCATGCACTCGTTCTCTTCGTTGCTCGTCGTCGGCGGCGCGTTCGTGATGATGCTGCGGATCGAGCCGACCATGGCGCTCGTCGCGCTGCTCGCGATTCCGGTCGTGGCCGGCCTCGTGAAGTACTTCGGCGCGCGCATTCACAACCGCACCAAAGCGGTGCAGGACTACTTCGGCGACATCTCCGCGCGGGTGCAGGAGAACCTCGCCGGCGTGCGCGTCGTGCGCGCGTTCACGCGCGAGACGAGCGAGATCGACACGTTCAAGCGGATGAACCGCGAGTTCGTGCGGCTCAACAAATCGCTCATCGGCCTCACCGCGACGTTCTATCCCGCGCTGCATGCCCTCGTCGGTGTGATGTTCGTCTTCGTCTTCTTCCTCGGCAGCAGGAAACTCATCGCGGGGACGATGGACATCGGCTCGTTCGTCGCGTTCCAGTTCTACCTCGGACGGATGATCTGGCCGCTCATCGCGCTCGGCTGGGTCATCAACCTCTTCCAGCGCGGGATGGCGTCGATGCGGCGCCTGCACGACATCTGGACCGTGAAGCCCGACGTCGATGGCGCCGGCGCCACCGATGTGAAGCCGGGCGGCAATCTCGAGATTCGCGATCTGACGTTTGCGTACGGCGAGCGGCCGGTGTTGCGCGCCATCAATCTCAGCGTCCGCAGCGGCCAGACGATCGGCATCGTCGGCCGCACCGGCAGCGGCAAGTCGACGCTGCTCGCGCTCATCACGCGCGCGTTCGAGCCGCCGCCCGGCACGATCTTCTTCGACCAGCGGCCGATCGAAACGATTCCCATGCGCGCATTGCGCGACTGGATCGGGATGGTGCCGCAGGAGACGTTTCTCTTTTCCGAATCGATCGCCGAGAACATCCGCTTCGGCCGCCCCGAGGCCACCGACGAGGAGATCGAGCAATCGGCGCAGCAGGCCGGACTCACCACCGACGTCGCTGCCTTTCCGCACGGCCTGAAGACGGTGATCGGCGAGCGCGGCATCACGCTTTCCGGCGGCCAGAAACAGCGCACCGCGATCGCACGGGCGCTCGTGCGCGAGCCGCTGATCCTCATCCTCGACGACTCTCTCAGCGCCGTCGACACCCAGACCGAAGAGCGGATTCTCAACGCGCTGCGCGAGGTGCGGCAGGGGAGAACGGTGCTCATCGTCTCGCACCGCGTCTCCTCGGTGAAAGACGCCGACCACATCGTCGTGCTCGACGACGGACAGGTCGTCGAGCGAGGCACTCACGAAA
>DASVUA010000634.1:0-3314 GCA_036387295.1 Thermoanaerobaculia bacterium
CCCGCTGTTTGGTGGAGCGGCGGGCTTCAGCCCGCCGAGCTATCCACAACGTCGGCGGGCTAAGAGCCCGCCGCTCCACCAAAGCGTAGTGCGTTTCGAGCGGAGAGGCTCAATCCCGTTTGCCGCACAAGGCGAAGGTCCTTCTCCCTCTTCGCTCCGCTAAAACCCGGCGCGGCGCGGAGGGCTAGGGGCGGGATCGGGCGGTGACGTCGATGCTTAGGCTCAGGACTCCCGAGACCTTGCCGTCGAAGTCGCGTGCCGGCTGGTAGCTGACGTCGAACCAGCCGTCTTCGGGGACTCCGTCGCCGTTGCGGTCGAAGCGTACGTGCAGGTCGCGCGCGTGAAACTCCGTCCCCTTCTCGTAGACGTCGTCGATGATCTTGAAGAGCTCTTTTTCCTGGACGTCCGGCAGCGCTTCGCGGACCGGTTTTCCTTCGATCATCCGCCCGCCGATGAGCTGACGGCCGAACGCGTTGACGTACTCGATGACATGTTTCGGCCCGCGCATGATCGTGATCGCGACCGGCGCGTTCTCGAACACATGGCGCAGGTAGACGCGCTCTGCTTCGCGCCGGATCAGCCACTGCCGGTCCGTGACGTCGCGCATGAAGAGCCCTGCCCCACCGCGGCCCGTCGGCACCACTTTCACGTCGTGCCAGATGTACTGAGTCGGGTAGAACACCGAGACATCGAGGCGCTCCTCCTGCTGAACCGCCTCGACGACCTGCGGCCACTGGTGTGCGCGAACGGCGTCGGGAACGACGTCGGTGAACAACTGACCGATCGCTTCTGCACGCGTGCGGCGGAGCAGGCGCTCGGCGTTGCCGTTCATGAAGCGGATGCGCAGCTCGGCATCCACCTGAACGTAACCTTCAATGATCGATTCGATGATGAGTTCGGGGGCGAGCAACGCGAGTTCTCCTTTTGCCGCCGCGCATCATAGCGGGAGCGGCGGGGCAGGTGACCGCTGCCGAGAAAAATCGGTCCTCGGCTGCTGCGCTGTTTTCCGCACGGATGACGCGATCCTGCAGTTCCACGGACTGCTCCTTGCAGTACAGCTTTCGCCGACCACGGCCGCACGACGGCTCACTTCCCTCGTTCGTTCCTCAGCCGTCCCAACCACAGGAGCCGATCGCCAATGACTGAATCGACCATCATCTTCACAAAAGAAACGAACAGTGCCGCCGCGGGGAAGGAGCTCGGCACGAAATTGCGCGAAGGACTGTCGGGCCACGAGCCGGACGCGGTGATCCTCTTCGCGTCGTCGCAGCATGACTACGTGCCGCTGCTGCAGGGAATCCACGACGCCTGTAAGCCCGGCGTGCTGATCGGCTGCTCGTCGGCGGGTGAGTTCGTCAGCGGCGATCGCGGCGAAGGATCGGCCTCGATCGTCGGCATCCGCTCGGACGTCATGCGGTTCACGGCAGGCCTCGGACGCAATCTGCGCAGCGACCGCCACGCGGCCGCGGCGGAGATCGCGAGCTCGTTCCAAGGCTTGACGACGCATCAGTACCCGCACCGCGCGGCGTTACTGCTCGCGGACGCGCTCGCAGGCTACACCGACGATTTCATCGAGCAGCTCAGCCTCGTCACGCTCGGCAACTACCGCTTTTTCGGCGGCGGTGCGGGCGACGACGCGCGCTTCACCAAGACACACGTCTTCTGCGGAACCGAGGCATTCACCGATGCGGCGGTGGCGCTGGAGATCCTTTCCACGAAACCGATCGGCGTCGGCGTGAGCCACGGATGGGAAGTGGCGAGCGAGCCGTTGCGCGTGACCGAGGCGGAGGGCTCGACGGTCATCAGCCTCAATGCGATGCCGGCGGTGGAAGTGTTCGAAGAGCATGCCGCGGCGACCGGGCAGCGGTTCGACCGCAACGATCCGATTCCGTTCTTTCTGCACAACGTTCTGGGCATCGACACCGGCTCCGGCTACAAGCTGCGCGTGCCGCTGGCGGTGCTCGAGGATGGCTCGATCGGCTGTGCATCCGACATCCCGACGGGAGCGACGGTGCACATCATGAAGACGACCGCGCAGTCGGCGGCGGAAGCGGCGATGCGGGCCGTCAATTCTGCGCTCGGCGACATGCGCGGCACGCCGCCGGAGGTCGCGCTCTTCTTCGACTGCGTCGCGACGCGGCTCCGGATGGGAGGAGAGTTCGGGATGGAGATGGACGCGCTGCAGCGCGCGCTCGGCAAGGTGCCGTATGTCGGCTGCAACACGTACGGCCAGATCGCCCGCTCCGAGGGGCAGTTCAGCGGCTTTCACAACTGCACGGCGACGGTGGCTTTGCTCCCGGATTGAGCGTGAATGGGTTCGACGAAGTCGCGGAAGCGCTGCGTGCGGCGGTGCAGCTGGCCGATCCCGAGCGGCGGTTCGAGGCGGCGCGCGCATTGGCGGCGCGATGGGGCGCCGATGAGCTGATCGTGTTCGTTCACGACCAGGCGATCGGCCGCTCGCTGCCCGCGCCCGGATTCCCCCAGACGCTGCGCGGCGCGCGTACGTGGCACGCGCTCGTCAGGAGCGCGATCGAAGATGGTCAGGCCGAGGGTGCGCTCGAGAATCAGGAGGGAGAGACGCGCTCGGCGTACGCGATCGGCTTGCCGGATGCGACCGCGGCGGTGCTGGTGGGCGACACGATCGCTGAGCCGGCCCGCCCTCTCCTGCAAGCGTTGTTGCCGCTGTTCGGTGCGCTGTTTCGCGCGGAAGCGTCTTCGGCGCGTGCGGGAGTCGAGGCGAGCATGGCGCGGCAGGCGGCCGCGCAAGCCTCGAATCTCGCCACGAAACTCGATGCGACGCGTGCAGAACTGCAGCACGCTCTGACCGCCGCCGAGACCGCCTCGCGCGCTCGCGACGAATTTCTCGCGACGGTCTCGCACGAGCTGCGTACGCCGCTGACGAGCATCATCGGATGGATTCAGTTGTTGCGGCTGGAGCGTGACGAAGCGTCGCTCGCCGAAGGGCTCGACACGATCGACCGCAACGCGCGCGCGCAGAGCCGCCTGATCGAAGACATCCTCGACTTCTCGCGCATCAACGCCGGCAAGCTGCGGCTCGACGTGCAGCCGCTCGACCTCGCTGACGTCGTCGACGCGGCGATCGGCATCGTCCGCCCCGCCGCGGACGCGAAGGGCGTGCGCATCGAGCGCGTCATCGACTCCGAAGCAGGCCACGTTTCCGGCGACGCCGATCGTCTGCAGCAGGTGATCTGGAATCTGCTCTCCAACGGCGTGAAATTCACGCGGCGCGGCGGCAAAGTGCAGGTCCGGCTCGAGCGGATCAACTCGCACTGCGAGCTGACCGTGACCGACAC
>DASVUA010000635.1:0-2001 GCA_036387295.1 Thermoanaerobaculia bacterium
GCCGAGCATAAACCGGCGGGCTAAAGCCCGCCGCTCCACCAATCATCTGAGCTTCAGCGCGTGTACGTTTTTACGTACTCGGGCACCGCGGCGGTCACTCCTTCGTCGGGAATCGCCTCGCCGGGTGTGAGCCGCAGGGGCAAGACGCCGGCCCAGACCGGGAGCGCGTAATCTTCTTCGTCGTCGGACGGAGGACCGGTGCGGATCTTTGCCGACGATTCGTCGAGCGGCATCGCGAGCACGAGCGTCTGCCGGAGCTCTTTCTCGTTCGGGCCGCGGATCTCTTTCGAGCGGCCGCGGATCACGTGCTCGACCAGCGTCTCCAGCGCACGCACTTTTTCTGCTTCCTCGACCACTTCGCGCGCTTTGCCGAAGACGACGACGGAGCGGTAGTTCATCGAATGATGAAACGCCGAGCGCGCGAGCACGAGACCATCGAGCAGCGTCACGGTGACGCACGCGTCGACGCCGTTCTTCATCGTGCGCAGCATCCGGCTGGCGGCGGAGCCGTGGACGTAAAGCGTGTCGCCGTCGCGCCAGTGGATCGTCGGAATGACGACCGGCACACCGTCCACGACGAAGCCGGCGTGGCAGATCAGCGCCTCGTCGAGGATCGCGTGAATCGTGGCCGCGTCGTACTGTCCGCGGTTCGGGAGCCGGCGGACACGTGTGCGGTCGCTGACAGGAGTTGCGCTCATTCTGTGATCCTTTCGTCGGGCTGCAGCCACCACGCGACCGGCACATGCTTGAAGCCAACGTGGCCGTAGTAATCCTTTGCCGCCGGTGCGGCGAGCAGCAGCAGGCGCGCCTGCGGAGCGGCTGCCTGGGTGCGTCGCATCAACTCTTTCCCGATCCCCTGCCGCTGATGCGAGAC
This sequence comes from Thermoanaerobaculia bacterium, assembly GCA_036387295.1. GTDB lineage: Bacteria > Acidobacteriota > Thermoanaerobaculia > Gp7-AA8 > Gp7-AA8 > QHVT01. The sequence goes on from DASVUA010000635.1 coordinate 875, forward strand.
GCGCACGGCGAGGTCGGAGAGATAGGTCAGCCACGTCCAGTCGGTGATCGAGCGCGAGATGCCGACGAGGAGGTCGCCTTCCCAGGCGGTGATGGTGAGGTTCGCGCTCTGGATCATGGTGCGGAAGCGCGGACGGTCGTCGATCGGACGCCGCTCGCCGAGAGTCGAGGCGGCGTAGAGCTCGATCAGCTGGTCGAGGTCGAGGACAGGGCCGGGAGTGAATTTGTATTCGATCATTTGTGCTAGTACAATGTTCCACACGTGATAGTACAAAAATACATCAGTGGCTCGACCTCCGTCAACATCGCCGCTTCGGTCGAGGAAGCGGTGGCGAACGGCAAGCTCGCGGCAGGCGCCATGCTGCCGCCGGTGCGCGCTCTGGCCGGACAGCTCGAGGTCAGTCCGGCCACCGTCGCGGCGGCCTACCGGCTGCTCAAAGAGCGCGGGGTCGTGGTGGCGGATGGGCGCCGCGGAACGCGCGTGAGCTCCGCGCCGCCGATCGCCTTCGCTTCCGACCTCGTGCTGCCGGAAGGCGTGCGCGATCTTTCGGCCGGCAATCCCGATCCGGAGCTCCTCCCTCGCCTGCCGCGGCTCGGGCTCGAACAGCGCCTGTACGGCGATGAGGTGAACGATCCGGAGCTGCTCGAGCTCGCGCGTGAACAGTTCCGCGAGGACGGCATTCAGGCCGAGCATCTGGCCGTCGTGAGCGGCGCGCTGGACGGCATCGAGCGGGTCTTGCGCGAGCATCTTCGCGCCGGCGATCGCGTGGCGGTGGAGGACCCGTCGTTCACCGGCGTGCTCGATCTGCTCAACGCCCTTTCCCTCGTGCCGGTGCCGGTTCCCGTCGATGACCTGGGGCTTCAACCGAATGAACTGAAGAAAGCGATCCGTTCGTGCGAGGCGGTGATCATCACCCCGCGCGCGCAGAATCCGACCGGCGCCGCGCTGACGCCGAAACGCGCACGCGAGCTGCGAGCGGTGCTCGCGACGCGGCCGAATGTGGTGCTGATCGAAGACGATCACGCCGGCCCCGCCGCCGGCGCCGATTACGTGACGGCGATCGACAAGACGCGGGCGAAATGGGCGGTCGTCCGCTCGGTGTCCAAATGGCTCGGCCCCGACCTCCG
>DASVUA010000636.1:0-3069 GCA_036387295.1 Thermoanaerobaculia bacterium
GAATTCTGCCGCTTTGATGACGAAGAGCACGGCGACACAAAGAAACGTCAGCAGCAGGAAGAGCGCTGAATGAACGGGATTGCGCATTGCGACGACGAGAATCGACGACGCAACGGCGAGCGTGCCGATGACCATGAAGACGAGAAGCGGCATGTTGCCGGCGAGGCCGTCCATCAGCGCCTGACCTCCTGTCGCCGTACGCTCGTGCAGTGCTGCTGAGGGTTCACTGCGTGCCTCCTGTGATCTGCTTGCGCCCGGCGGGGAGGCTCTGGGTCTCGTCCTCCGGAAGCCCGGTGTACTGTGGCCGGTCGTCCCAGTACTCGAGCTCCTGCATATTGAAGTACAGGTCGTTGCGGTCGTAGCTCGCGAGCTCGTATGTCTTGGTCGTGAGCCAGATCGATTTCGGTTTGGTCGGGCAAGCTTCTTCGCAGAGCGCGCAGAACATGCAGCGCTTCACGTCGATGTCGTAACGGTCGAGAACCTTGACCTTTTTCTTTTTGCCCGCCTCTTCGATCATTTCATCGTGGACGTCGATGTAGATGATGTCGATCGGGCAGGCCACCGCGCAGAGCTTGCACGCGATGCAGCGGTCGTACGAGAACTTGAACATCCCGCGATAGCGGTCCGCCGGCTCCATCCGTTCTTCCGGGTAGCGGATCGTCACCTTCGGCTTGAACAGCTCGCGGAGGGTGGTCTTGAGTCCTTCCAGCAGGTCGAGAAGGAGGAACTTCTCCGACCAGCTGTTCTTCGGATGGCTAATTTGCATGAACCACCTTCTGAGGCGCGACCGGCTCCGGCGCGCGGCGCGGCTTGAAGAGGTAGAACGCCGTCAGGCCGATCAGCCCGGCGCCGATCCAGTACATCAGCCGCTCCTGCCCGGCGAGAATGAACAGGGCGGTGACGACGATATTGGCGAGTGAAAGCGGGATCAGCCACTTCCATCCGAGGTCCATCAGCTGGTCGAAGCGGAACCGCGGAAATGTCGCGCGGAACCATACATAGACCAGCATGAACACCATCACTTTGGAGAAGAAGATCAAGGCGCCGACGATGCCGCCGAAGACGCCCATCCCGCGGAGCACGTTCGTCGTCAGGCCGATGTCGAACATCGCCAGCGTCCAGCCGCCGAAAAAGAGCGTCACGATGAGGCAGGAGTTGACGATCATCATCGCGTATTCGGCCAGCATGAAAAACGCGAACTTCATCCCTGAATACTCGGTGTGAAACCCGGCCACGAGCTCCGATTCGGCTTCAGGCAAATCGAACGGCGTGCGGTTGTTCTCCGCGTTCATCGATACGAAGAAGATGAAACAGGCGACGAGCTGCGGAAGGAAGTTCCAGGCGTTGAGCTCCTGGTAACGCACGATGGTCACGAGATCCATCGAGCCGCAGATCATCAGCACGCCGACGATCGAAAGGCCGAACGGCACTTCGTACGAGACCATCTGCGCGGCCGAACGGAGACCGCCCATCAATGAGAATTTATTGTTCGAGGCCCAGCCGCCGAGAATGATGCCGTAGACGGCGGTCGAGGTGAGGGCGAGGATCAGCAGCAGCCCGACATTGACGCGCGCGATCGTAAACGTCGGCGGCGGGCCGTAGGGAATGAGCGTAAAGACGACGAACGCCGGCACGAGCGGCAGCATCGGGCCGAGGAAATAAGCGATTTTTTCCGCGCTCGAGGGAAGGATGTCTTCCTTGAGCAGCAGTTTCACCGGATCGGCAATGCCCTGGAAAAGTCCCCACGGTCCAACGCGGTTCGGCCCGAGGCGTGCCTGCATGAATCCGAGAAGCCGGCGCTCGATCCAGGTCATCGCAATGACGATCAACTGCACGATCACAAACGCGATAAGGAACTTGACGACCGGCCAGACGAGGTACGTCAGGAGGGCTTTGTTCATGCGCGGCCCTCGTGGGAGCGAATTGAAAATTGAAAATTGAAAATTGAAAAATCGGATGGCGTCCGCACGCTCTCAACGATTATCGATGTCTTTGGTTTCTTCATATTTTTCAATTTTCAATTTTTTCAATTTTCAATTCCGCCTACCGGTCAACCTCACCCAGCACGATGTCGATCGTGCCGATCAGGGCGACCAGATCCGAGATCAGGTGTCCTTTGGCCATTGCAGGCAGCGCCTGCAGGTTGACGAACGAAGGGGGGCGGACATGGCAGCGATAGGCGTTCTGCGCCTTGCCGTCGGAGACGATGTAATACCCGATCTCCCCTTTGGGCGATTCGATCGAGTGGTACACCTCCCCTTCCGGCGGCCGGATGACTTTGGAGATTTTCGCTTTGATGTCGCCGGCGGGCGTTTGTTTCACGAGCGGGATGCACTGTTTGAGGATGCGGTTCGACTCGCGCATTTCGATCATGCGCACGAGGTAGCGGTCGTAGGTATCGCCGTTGATGCCGACCGGCACCTCGAAGTCGAGCTCGGGATAGCACTCGTACGGCTGCGCGCGGCGTAAATCCCAGTTGACGCCCGAACCGCGCAGCGGCGGGCCTGTAATGCCCCATTCGATTGCTTCTTCGGGCGACAGCACGCCGATGCCGACCGTGCGGCGTTTCCAGATCCTGTTCGTCGTCAGCAGCGACTCGTATTCGTCGACTGCCGCGTCGAACTTGTCGGCGAATGCTTCGACTTCATCGAGCCAGTTCGGCGGAAGATCGTCCGGCATGCCGCCGATGCGCATGCAATTCAGGGTGAGACGCGCGCCGCAATACTCTTCGAAGAGGTCGAGAATCTGCTCGCGCTCGCGGAACGTATAGAAGAACGGCGTCATGGCGCCGATATCGATCGCGTGCGTCGCGAGCCACAGAAGGTGCGAAGAGATCCGCTGCAATTCCGAAAGCATCACCCGCATCAATTGCGCGCGGCGCGGGATGTTCGGCGTGATGCCCATCAGCTTTTCGACCGTCTCGACGAAGCCGAGATTGTTGGTCGCGGCGGCGACGTAATCCATCCGGTCCGTATGCGGGATGCATTGTGGATACGCCATGTGCTCGAAGAGCTTTTCGGTGCCGCGGTGGAGGTAGCCGATGATCGGCTTCGCATCGAGAATGCGCTC
>DASVUA010000637.1:0-1981 GCA_036387295.1 Thermoanaerobaculia bacterium
CCATCGCCGAAACGCCGTTCTGTCCGTCGCCCGTCCCGCCGGCGAACGAGCGCGTGCCGTAGCCGTACGAATCGTTCGCCGTATCGATCTTCTGCTCGACCGTCGTGCCGGGCAGCCGCGACCAGTCGAGCGCGGGAAGCACGTCGCGGCCAAAGTATTCGTCGCCGCGCTGCGCGAGATAGAAACGGCCGTCGGACTGACGCGCCCCGCGGATGTGCTCGTTGTTCGTCTTCTCGCCCGACTTTGTGCGCGACGAGAACATCTTGATCGAAGCGAACCAGCCGTTGCGGCGATGGATCGTGTAATCGGAATTGAAGTAGTGGCGATGACCGGCCGGCCAGAGCGCCGCGGCTCGCTGCGCATCGACCTGTCCGGCGAGGCTCGCGAACTCGGTCGGCAGCGTGCCGTTCCAGCTCTGCAGCATCTTCGCCGCGGCCGAGCGGAGCTCGCCCGCGCGCGGCGTTTCGAGTTGGGCCGCCTGCAGCATCGCCGCGAGACCGTTGAAGCCGCTCGTGCTCGGACGCGACGCTTCGCGGCTGACCACCGACACGTCGAAATAGTTTCCGTAGAGCGACCAGGCGATGCCGTCCGCGACGTAATCGACAAACGACGCCTGCGCGTCAGGCGGCAAGGCGTACAACGTTCTGCTGGTGATGAGTGCGTAGCGTGCGACGTCGTTCGCGAACGTGCCGCCGTAGCCGCCGGTGTAGAGCTGCGCGCCGTGCTGATGGAACGAGCGGTCGCGTTTGATGCCTTCGGCCGATGACGTCCGTGCGACCGCGGCCATCGCATCGCGCACCAGCGCGAGTTTTGCCGTGTCGTTCTTCAGCAATGCCATGCAGAGGTGCGTGAACGAAGTCCACACCAGATTCTGCCCCGTCGGCACGGGGCCCACCAGGCCGCGCCCGGTCGGCGTGCTGCCGATGCGGAGCTGCATCGAGAGCACGGCGTCGTCGAAGATCTGCTGATCGATCTCGCCCTGCATGAGGACGAGCGTCGGACCGAGATCGATCGGAATGCCGATGGTCCAGAACCACCAGTTCCCGGTAGGGATGATCGTCGCGCCGTAGTACGTCTTCGTGTACGCGATTCCTGCCTCGATCTGCGCGCGCAGCACCGGGTCGCGGTAGAGGCCTTGTCCCGGCGTGCGGTACGCCTTCGCCAGGACGATCAGGCGGCGCGTGTGCTCCCACGGCGCCCAGCCGCCGTCGGGTGTGCCGTCGTACCGCAGGTCGTGCCACGCACCATCGCTGCGCAGCCAGTCGGCGCTCGTGATCTGACGCGTCACCGACTCGAGCTCGGTGAGCGAAGTCGCGAGTCTCGCGCCATCGCGATCGGCGCCCGCTGCCGCGTAATAGCCGATGAACTGCGCGCGCACGGTGTCGATCTCCGCGGCAAACGCGGACGTGGATGTGGCCAGGAGGAGGACGAGGGAAAGGATCCGGTTCATGGGGAGTTTTGTGCGCGGCTCAAAACGCAAAAAGGACGGCGGTACGCCGTCCTTTCTTCATGGGGAGGGGGGCTGTTCAGCTGACGGTGACGTTCGAGGCCTGCAGACCTTTCGGTCCCTGGATCAGGTCGAACTCGACGTCTGCGCCTTCAGCGAGGGAGCGGAAGCCTTTCGACTGGATGGCCGAGAAGTGCACGAACACGTCCTCGCCCGATTCCGTCGTGATGAAACCAAATCCCTTCGCGTCATTGAACCATTTGACTTTGCCGTTGCTACGCATGCTTCTCGATTCTCCTTGATTGTCTTCGCCGCGGGCTTCGAAAGGCACCCAAAGCCTTCAAAGTCGTACGGAGATCACGTGCTCGGGGCCAACGGGCCATACTGACAATAAATTTCAGATGGTAGTGGTGTGACTGCCGGTCGCGAAACTCTTTTCGCCGGCGGTGCGTCGGAGCGGTGGTTGTTGGTTGTCAGTTGTCGGTTGTCGGTCGTCCGTGGGTGACACCGCGAACCGCTCGCGGACAACTGACA
>DASVUA010000638.1:0-1579 GCA_036387295.1 Thermoanaerobaculia bacterium
GATCGCGGCCGACGAGCCGGGGACGATCGTCGCCGCGAAGCATGGCCCGCCGCTCGTGGTCGGCCTCGGCGAAGGGGAGAACATCGTCGCCTCGGACGTCGCGCCGCTGCTCGCCTACACGCGCAACATCATCTATCTCGAAGACGGCGAGTACGTGGTAGCGAACGATCAGAAGGTCGAGCTCTTCAGCCGCGCTGACGAAAAGCTCGACCGCGAGCCGAAACGAATCACCTGGGACGCGGTGGCGGCCGAAAAAGAAGGCTATCGCCACTACATGCTGAAGGAGATTCACGAGCAGTCGCGCGCCGTGCGCGACACGTTCACCGGCCGCATGTTCGAAGAGTCGGGCGAGGTCTTCTTCAACGACCTGCAGTTCACGCCCGAGGAGTGGGCGAAATTCAAGCGGGTGCATATCGTCGCGTGCGGCACGTCGTGGCACGCGGGGCTGGTCGGCAAGTTCCTGATCGAGTCGGCCGCGCGCATTCCGGTCGAAGTCGATTACGGCTCGGAGTACCGCTATCGCGATCCGATCGTCGACAGCGAGACGCTCGTCATCGGCGTCACGCAGTCAGGCGAGACCGCCGACACGATTGCCGGCATGCAGGAAGCGAAAGCGAAAGGGGCGAAGCTGATCTCGATCTGCAACGTCCTCGCGGCCGCCGCTACGCGCATGTCGGACGGCGTGATCTACACGAACGCAGGGCCCGAGATCGGCGTGGCGTCGACGAAAGCGTTCACGACGCAGCTCACCGCGTTCTATCTGCTCGCGCTCTACATTCGTCAGCTTCGCGGCGAGCCGGCGGAGACCATCCGCGCCGGCATGCACGAGCTTTCGAAGATTCCGCACAAGATCGAGCATCTCCTCAAGACGCAGGAGAAGAAGATCCAGCAGCTCGCGAACCGCTATCACAACGCGCAGGACTTTCTCTTCCTCGGACGCAGCCTGCAGTATCCGATCGCGCTCGAAGGCGCGCTGAAACTGAAGGAGATCTCGTACATTCACGCCGAAGGTTATCCGGCCGGCGAGATGAAGCACGGCCCGATCGCGCTGATCGACGAGAACATGCCGATCGTCGCGATCGCGACGAAGACGCCGGTCTACGAAAAAGTCGTCTCGAACCTGCAGGAGTCGAAAGCGCGCGACGGCAAACTGATCGTGATCTGCGACGAAGGCGACGAAGAGATGAAGAAGTTCGCCGACGAAGTGATCGAAGTGCCGCACACGATCGAAGAGCTGCAACCGATTCTGGCCGTGATCCCGACGCAGCTTCTCGCCTACTACATCGCGTTGCGCCGCGGCGCGGATGTCGATCAGCCGCGCAACCTCGCGAAGAGCGTGACGGTCGAGTAAGGCCGTACTGGTGGAGCGGCGGGCTTTAGCCCGCCGGCAAAAGAGACGTCGGCGGGCTGAGAGCCCGCCGCTCCACCGTTCATTGCGTCAGGCGCTCGCGTCGCTCTTTCTGATCGGGTCCCCGCCAGGCGCGGCATTCCACATAGAGACGAGCCGGCACACCGTGCTGGTGGAGCGGCGGGCTCTCAGCCCGCCGGCAAAAGAGAGACGTCGGCGGGCTGAGAGCCC
>DASVUA010000639.1:0-9366 GCA_036387295.1 Thermoanaerobaculia bacterium
GCCGAGCAATTGAACACTCCGGCGGGCTAAGAGCCCGCCGCTCCACAAGAAACCGCCGCGAGCACCTTCCACTCGCGGACCCCCCGAACGGGCAAGGGTCGCGTAACTGTAACAAGCTACAATCGCGGTACCGCAGCACAATCGCTCAATGCAGAGAAGAGGGAGACCCGCATGACTGCTGTTCCGCAGGGGCACCCGGACAAAGTCGGCTTCCAGCCGGATGGTCCGACACCGTTCACGCCGTACATTCCGCCCGAGACAACTTCACTTGCCGAGCTGACACCGCGGGCGGTGATCGTCGGCACGATCCTCGGCATGATCTTCGGCGCTTCGTCGCTGTATCTCGTGCTGAAAGTCGGCCTCACCGTCAGCGCATCGATCCCCGTCGCCGTCATCTCGATCACGCTCTTCCGGATTCTCTCCGGCATGGGCGCGCGCAACGCGACGATCCTCGAGAACAACATCGTGCAGACCGCCGGCTCGGCGGGTGAGTCGATCGCGTTCGGCGTCGGCGTCACGATGCCGGCCATCATGATCCTCGGATTCGATCTCGAGATCGGCCGCGTGATGCTGGTGGCGGTGCTCGGAGGGCTCATCGGCATTCTGATGATGATCCCCTTGCGACGCGCGCTCATCGTCGCGCAGCACGGCATCCTCAAGTACCCGGAAGGCACCGCCTGCGCCGAGGTGCTGAAGGCGGGGGCGAGCGACGAATCGCGTGCCGCCGCCTCAGAAGCAGCCAAGCGCGAACAGGAAGCGCTCGGCGGCGCCGGCACGAGCGCCAAGACGATCTTCACCGGCTTCGGCATCGGCCTCGTCTACAAGACCGCGATGGTCGCGTTCCGCGCCTGGAAAGAAGCGCCGGAGAAGATCTTCGGCGGTTACTTCAGAAATGCATCGATCGCCGTCGAAGTCTCCCCCGAGCTCCTCGGCGTCGGCTACATCATCGGACCGCGCATCGCCGCGATCATGTGCGCAGGCGGCGTGCTCGCCTACCTCGTGCTGATTCCGATGATCAGCTACTTCGGCTCCGCGCTGACGACGCCGCTCGCCCCGGCGACCACGCAGCTCATCCGTGACATGGGTCCGGGTGCGATCCGCAACGAATACATCCTCTACATCGGTGCCGGCGCGGTGGCCGCGGGCGGCATCATCAGCGTCTTCCGCGCGCTGCCGGTCATCTGGCACGGCATCAAAGGCGGCATGCGCGATCTTTCGGGATCGAAAGCCGACGCCGCGACCGCGGCCACTCCGCGTACCGATCGCGACATGTCGATCAAGCTCGTGCTGATCGCGATCGTCGCGATCATCGTCGTCATCGCGTTCGCGAATCCGCTGTACGTCGGCGGCACCGGCTTCGGCGCCCGCATCGCCGCGGCGCTGCTGATCGTCATCTTCGGCTTCCTCTTCGTGACCGTGTCGTCGCGCCTCACCGGCGAGATCGGCTCGTCGTCGAATCCGATCTCCGGCATGACGGTCGCCACGCTGCTGCTCACCTGCCTCTGCTTCGTGGTTCTCGGATGGACCGGGAGCAACTACTACGTCACGGCGCTCTCGATTGGCGCCATCGTCTGCATCGCCTCATCGAACGGCGGCACGACCTCTCAGGATCTGAAGACCGGCTTCCTCGTCGGCGGTACGCCGAAGTATCAGCAGGTCGCGATTCTCATCGGCGCCCTCGCTTCCGCACTCATCCTCGGCCCGATTCTTCTCCTGCTGAACAACGCCTATTCCGTGTACGTCCCGCTCGCCAACGCGCCGCAGGGCATCACCCGCGGCTCGGTGCAGGCGGGCGAGGTTGCGAATCCGCGCGATTACCACGGCAAGGAATCGCCGAACGGCAACATCGCCGGGCAGGCGGACACGCGCGAGTACAACGTCTGGTTCCGTCAGGATCCCTCGGGCGGCAACGCCGAGAAGTACCTCGTCGACGACTCCGGCAAGCCGGTCTACTACGTCGATCCCGGCATCAACGGCACCATCCGCCAGCTTCCGAGCGGCCAGCAGGTCGACAAGTTCGACGCGCCGAAAGCGACGCTGATGTCGTACATCATCAAGGGCATTCTCGGCGGAGAGCTGCCGTGGGGTCTCGTGCTTCTCGGCGTGATGATCGCTGTCGTGCTCGAGCTCTCCGGCATTCCGTCCCTCGCGTTTGCCGTCGGTGTGTACCTCCCGCTCTCCTCCTCCTCGCCGATCCTGGTCGGCGGCCTCGTACGCTGGGGTGTCGACAAATGGATCGCGAAGAAGCACGCGGGCCGCAATCTCAGCGAGGATCAGCTCGTCGCCGAAGGGGACAAGAGCCCCGGCGTGCTGATGGCGTCGGGCTACATCGCCGGTGGCGCCATCGCCGGCATCCTCATCGCGCTCTCGATGGTTCTGCCGCAACTGGCCGGATTCCGAGAGTGGATCGGCCACTTCGCGGAAAGCAATCCGCTCCACAACGGCCCGATGTCGGACCTGTTGTCGCTGATTCCGTTCGCGATTCTCATCGCACTGCTCTACCTCACCGGTCGCGAGAAACTTCTCGCGCATCGAGAACCGACGACTTAGCCGACAATGAAGGGCGGGCCGCAAGGCCCGCCCTTTTCGTATGGTCACATTCATCGCGCTCGTCGTTGCCGTCGTTGCGCTCGTCGTCGCTTCGAAGGCGCGGCGCGAGGTCGAAGAGCTGCGCGCGCTCGTTGCTGGTTCTCGCTCCCCAGCAGTCCGCGACGTTCGGCCCGGGCCCGCACCTGCAGAGAACCTCCACCCCGCTGCCGACAACGTCACCCCGCCACCACCACCACCGGCCTTCGTCCCTCCCGCTCCACCACCAGCGCCGAAACCGATTCCGACGTACACCGCACCGCCGAAACCGGCGATCAACATCGACTGGGAGAACCTGGTCGGGATCAAGCTTTTCTCGTGGATCGCCGGCATCGCGCTCGTGCTCGCGGCCGTGTTTCTCTTCAAATACTCCGTCGAGCACGGATGGCTGCGCCCCGCGATTCGCGCGACGTTCGGATTGCTGACCGGAATCGGCCTCCTCGTCGCGTGCGAGCTGCGCATCGCGCGCAACTACCGCTTCACCGCGAATGCGATGGACGGCGCCGGCATTGCGATCCTGTACGCCACGCTCTTCGCGCTGCATGACCGCTGGAACCTCTGGCCTGCCTGGGCGGCGTTTCTCGGGATGCTGGTCGTCACCGCGGCTGCCGTGTATCTCTCGACGCGGCGCGATTCGGTGTTCATCGCGCTCCTCGGATTGATCGGCGGCTTCGCGACGCCGGCCCTGCTCTCGTCCGGCGAGAACCGGCCGATCGAGCTCTTCTCGTACCTGCTGCTGCTCAACGGCGGCATCGCATGGATCGCCTACCGCAAACGCTGGCCGCTGCTGACAGGGCTCAGCGTCGTCCTCACCGCGATCTATCAGTGGGCGTGGATCGAGCGCTTTCTCACGACCGGACAGTTGCCGCTCGCGGCCGCGGTTTTTCTGCTGTTCGCGGCCGTTGGTGCGAGCTCGCTCTGGCCGCGCGCCGACGACGACCGCGGACCAGTCTTCCGCCGCATCGCCGCGGCCGGCGCGGTGCTGCCGTTGCTGTTCGCGTTTTTCACCGCGATCGTGCCGGAGTACGGCGCGCGCTACAACGTGCTGTTCGGATTCCTGCTCCTCATCACCTCCGGCCTCGCGGCGATCGCGCTGTGGCGCGGGCCGGAATGGCTGCACGCGCTCGGTGGCGCGGCGACGCTGCTGACGTTCTTCATCTGGCTGATCGTTTCGTACTCGCCTGTCGCTTGGCCTTGGATTCTGGTCTGGCTGGCCGCATTCATCGTCTTGTACCTCGCGGCCGATCTCAACCGGCACTCGGTGGCCGGCTACACCGCGCCGCTGCTCTTCTTCGTCTTCATCGGTCTTGCGCTGCGCGGCGCGCCGCAGCACGCGCTGGTGCTGACCGGCGCCCTCTTCGCATTACTCACGATCGTCGTCGTTTACGCGCTGAATGGGGCGAAGCCGTACATCGCTACGACCGCCATCGCCTTCGCGTCGGTAGCGGTGATGACGACGCTCGATCTCACCGCGCCGCTGGTGACGACAGCGCACGCCGTCCTGCTCATCACGTTTCTCGGTGTGCTCTGGGTGAGCGACCGCCATGAGCTCGCCCTCGTCGCGATTCCGTTCTCAGCCGTGGCGCACCTGGTATCGGAGCGCTATCCGGCGCCGCAACAGTTCGTGTTCGGCGTCATCCTCTACGCGATCTTCCTCGCCTACCCGTTTCTTCTCGGCAGCCGCGTGCGCGAGCGGATCGCGCCGCATCTCGCGGCGGTTGCCGCGAGCGCGATCTTCTTTCTGCACGTCCTTGCGTTGCGGACGGCGCTCGGCTTCGAGTCGTACGCCGGCGTGCTGCCGTTCGCACAGGCGCTGCTGATGCTCGGCCTCATGATTCCGCTGCTGCGATTGGAGCCACAGCCGCGGCGGCTGGCGATGCTCGGCGCCGCTGCGCTCGCGTTTCTCACGATCGCCGTACCGGTGCAGCTCGACGACGAATGGATTGCGATCGCGTGGGCCGTCGAGGCGGCGGCGCTGGCGTGGCTCTACATGCGCGTCGCGCACCGCGGCATCGCGTTGTGGAGCGGCGGACTCGCGGCGTTCGTGCTCGGGATGCTCATCGTCGATCCGGTGTTCGACGGCTACCAATTCACCTATCCGATCTGCGCGGCGGCGATGTTCTTCGCGGCGTACCGCACTCCCGTCCTGCGAAATCTCGCGGCGAGTTTCGGCACGATCGAGCTCTTCATGCTGCTCAACGTCGCCATCCACAACCATTACGCGTCCGCCAGCGCCTCATCGCTCGCGCGCGACCTCACCTACACGATCGCATGGGCGCTCTTCGCGATCGCGGTGCTGGTCGCCGGAATCGTGCTGGGCTCGCGCGCGGCGCGCGTCAGCGCTCTCGCGCTGCTGCTCGTGACGGTGCTGAAGTGCTTCCTGCACGATCTCGCGAGCCTCGGCGGGCTTTATCGCGTGGCGTCGCTCTTCGGCCTCGCCGTCTCGCTCGTGCTCGTCGGTCTGATGCTGCAGAAGTTCGTGATCATGCGGCGCGCCACGCCGCCCGCACCCGACGCTACGGCTTGAACTTTTCGCGCTCGGCGGGGCTCCACGTCTCTGCGATGCGCCTCGCCCACCACTTCGGCAGCGCACGCGTCAGCCAGAGATCGGCCACCGCGATCAGATTCACCCCGCGCAGAAACGCGAGCGAAGCTTCGCGCTCGAGAAACGGCATCCGCGAATCCGGCCAGTGGATGAAGAGGTAATCGACCGCGAGGAGGAGCGCGATCTGAACCGCGTCGCGCAGGAACGCGCGGCGGCGTGCGTTGCGAATGGCAGCGTGCGCGTCACAGACGACGCGCGGCGGACAGGAGTCGGCGGTGACACCAGGAAGCAGCTCTCTTGTCGGCATTGCACCTCCAGCGACAATTAACTTCAAATAAGAATTCCTGCCAAAAACACCACTGCCGAGCGTCATCGTGAACCGAAGCTGGTGGAGCGGCGGGCTCTCAGCCCGCCGAGTCGTCGCGGCGAGTCGGTGGGCTGAGAGCCCACCGCTCCACCACGTGATGAGAAAGGGGATTACCGGTTGCGGAGGCGAATCGTTTGCGCGATCAGGTTGCCGTCGGCGTCGCGGTACGCCTGAATGACCGCCGTGTCGTTGACGCGCAGCGACGAGGCGTTCGCGTACGTCGCTGCTTTCGTCCGGATGATGAACTCGCTCGCCACCCAGACGCGGACAACCACGTTCCTGTCGCGGTCGCGGAAGCCGATCGTGCCGGCATCCTCGAGCGTTTCCGTCACCGTGCCGGTGATCGTGACCAGACCGTAGCGGACATCGTCGTCGCCATACGGCCCGCCACCTGTACCGGTCCCGCCGCCGCCGGTGCCGGTGCCGCCCGTGCCGCCGCCTGCCGCGGAGAAGCGAACGGTCGACGCGAGGAACATGTCGCCGACGCGGTTGTAGCTGCCCGCGATCTCGACCCGTTCCCCGACGCGCACGTCGCGCGCCCGCAGGACCTCTCCGCGCGCATCTTCAGCCTGGCGCATGTCGACACGCACCTCGCCGCGGCCGTCATCGACGTAGATGTAATCGAGTCCCGGCTCGACGCGCGTGACGCGTCCTTCCAGAATCCCGACCGTCGTCGAGGTGCCGGGCGTGGTCCCCGGAACCGTTCCGGTCTCCTGCACGCTCATCGTCACATCGATGCGCGTCGCGGTGATGTCGTCCGCCTGCGCGTCGCGCGCATCGGCTTCGACGCGCACGCGGTCGCCGATCTCGAGATTGGCAACCGTGAAGCGCTCGCCGCGGTAATAGACCGGCGTGTTGCGTCCGGTCGCGACCGAGACCATCCGGCGGCCGGTCGTCTCGACCACGAGACGACCCTCGCGCTCGTTGATCTGCCGGATCGTCCCGTCGATGCGTCCGCCGGTGGCCGCGGTGCCGGTGCGTGCGCCGGTCGGCGTCGACATCTCTCTCTGCGGATCGCGGGTCTGGCCGACGCCGGTCGGCGCGGCCGCGACCGTGCGGCCGAGGAGCGTCACGCGTTGCGCGCTGTAAACGCCTTCGCTGCGAAGCGGCCCCCGCACTTCGACCCGATCGCCTTCACGCAGGTTCGAAAAGCCCTGCGATCCGATGAACACTTCTGGTTTGTCGGCGATGACGGTGCCGAAGCCGTGATACGTCGTCGTGACTGAATCGCCCTCGATCGTGATCCGCGTCTGCGCCGCGTCATCGAGCTCGACCTGCATCCGGTTGCGACCCTCATCGAGGTCGACGACTGTCCCGACCATAGTACGGTCCTGACCGAATGAGGACACCGCAAACAGGGTGAGAATCACCCAAACTGCTGAAAACCGCAGGTTTCGTGTCATATGACCTCCAAGTTCTACAAGCCGAACCGCAAACGGCGCGCCTGCCGTTGCGGCTCACCGTTCTGAGACGATCCGGCCGGCGATGACGCTTCGCCGAACCGCGCGATCGTCGCCCATGAAGATGAGGCCGGCGAGGAGGTCTTCGATCGAAGCGGCGCGCTCGGTGCGCAGCGACAGCAGCGGCGTGGCGGCGAGGTCGAGCACGAGAAAATCCGCCGACTTGCCGGCCTCGAGACTGCCGGTCTCGCCGTCCAGCGTCAGTGCCCGCGCGCCGCCGAGCGTGGCGAGATACCAGAGGTGAAACGGACTGAGTGAGACGTTCTGCACCTGCTGCACTTTGTAGGCGTCGGCCATCGCGTTGAAGAGCGACGGCGTCGTCCCGGCGCCGATGTCGCTTCCGAGCCCGACCACGACGCCGGCGTTCAGCACGCGATAGAGCGGAAACAGCCCGCTCCCGAGAAAGAGGTTCGAGTTCGGGCAATGTGCGATCCGTGAGCCGCGCCGCGCGAGCAGATCGAGCTCCTCCGGCGTCAGCCAGACGCCGTGCGCCAGGACCGTTCGCTCGTCGAGCAAGCCGTAGCGGTCGTACACGTCCGCGTACTCCGCCTCGGGGAAAAGCTCCTGCACCCACGCCACTTCGTTCTGATTCTCAGAGATGTGCGAGTGCACCCAGGCGCGCGGAAACTCACGCTTCAATTGACCGGCGGCCTCGAGCAGCTCCGGTGTCGAAGTCGGAGCGAACCGCGGCGTGATCGCGTAACGCAGGAGGCCGCGCCCGTGCCATTTCTTCAGCAGCTCGCGCGAGTCGTCATACGACTGCTGCGGCGACGCATCGAGCAGGTACTCCGGCGCGTGACGGTCCATCATCGTCTTGCCGACGATGCCGCGGAAGCCGCGCCGTTCCGCCTCCTCGAAGAAGATCTCGGTGGCCTCGCGATGGATGGTCGAGAAGATCAGCGCGCAGAGCGTGCCGTTGCGCAACAGCTCGTCGTAGAACGCGCGCGCGACGCGGCCTGCGTGCTCCGGATCCTCGAACTTCCGCTCGGTCGGAAACGTGTAGCGGTTCAGCCATTCGAGCAGATGGCCGCCGTACGAGCCGATCATCTCGAGCTGCGGCGCATGGAGGTGCGTGTCGACGAAGCCGGGGGTGACGAGGTTGCCGGAGAGGTCGACCACTTCCCCTTCCGGCGCCGCGGACCACTCGCCGACGCTTTCGATGACGCCGTCCTCGCCGATGGCGAGATGGCCGTCTTCGTAATAGCGGTAGGAAGCGTCCACGCCGGCCGCGAACGGATCCGCGACCGGCGTGAAGATGCGCGCGCGATAAACCTGCACGCGATGGATTGTACCGGGTGTGCTACGGCTTGCCGCGCACGATCGCCACGACGTAGTTGTCGCCGCCGAGGTACGTTTCCACCGCCTGCTTCACCTCGAAGAGCGACAGCTTCTGCGCCGAAGCGAGGAAGCGGTCGGTGAAATCCATCCCCAGGCCGAGGAAGTGATTGCGCGCCGCTTCGGACGCGTGCGCCGCGTTCGACTGCCGCTGCAGCCGCGTGATGCCCGCCAGTGCCGATTTGCTGCGCGCGAGGCGCTCCTCGTCGACCGCGTCTTTCGCGTGGCGGCGCAACTCGCTCAGCAGGCCGGCGCGCGCGTCCTCTTCCTTCGCCGCGTCGGTGGCCATGTACGCGAGGTACGCTCCCCCCTGTCCGCCGGGGACGAGCTGGCTGAAGACCGTGTACGCGAGCGAGCGTTTGCCGCGCAGCTCGCTGAACAGCGTGCCCGAGATGCCGGAGGTGATCTGCTGCAGGAGGCGCAGGCGCGGGTAGTCAGGGCTCGTGAACGCGACACCCGGGAAGCCGACCGCGATGGCCGACTGCTTTCTGTCGCGATACTCGATCGCATCCATCCGGCCCTGTGCAACGAGCGGAATCGCCGCCGCGGCGCGAGGCGCGGTGCGCTTCGGAAGCTTCGCGAACGCCGATTCGGCAAGCTGCTTCGCGTCGTCCGAGTGAATGTCTCCGACGATCACGATCAGGGCGTCGTCGGCCGTCACGTTCGCACTCCACCACGCGCGGAGGTCGTCGGCATCGATCGCATCGACCGACGTCGGGTAGCCCTCGGCGGTCAACGCGTACGGATGATTCCGATACATCGCCTCGTACAGCAACTGCAACGGCCGGCTCTGCGCCGAGTCGATGTTGCGGCGAATGGCGGCCTTCTGCAGGTGCTTTTCTTCTTCGATCGCTTTCGCGCCGAGCGTCGGGTTCAGCACCACATCGGCTACCAGCGCGAGCGCCGGCCGCGTGTTGCGCGAGACGACGTCCGTCGTGAAGCCGAAGTAATCGCGCTGCAGGTCGAGGTCGATACGCGTGCCGAGCAGCTCGATCTCGCGGTCGAGCTGCTCCGCCGTGCGCGTCGCGGTGCCGCGCCGCATCGTTCCGGCGAGCAGGCGCGTGATCCCCGCG
>DASVUA010000640.1:0-3417 GCA_036387295.1 Thermoanaerobaculia bacterium
AAGTACAATCTCGATCGCGAGGAGAACGGTCATTACGTCAAGATCGCCGAGTTCCTCGCGCATAACGGCGTCCGCGCGCCGAAGATTTACTTTCACGATCCGGCCGAGGGATTGATCTGGATCGAGGATCTCGGCGAGACCGACCTCTGGTATTATCGGAACCAGCCTTGGGCGGTGCGGCGCGACCTCTATGAGTCCGCGCTCGAGCAGGTGGCGAAGCTGCACTCGCTGCCGACATCGGCGGCCGACGGCATCCGCCGCGATCTTCCGGCGGAGTTCGATGCGCCGCTGTATCTCTGGGAGCAGCATTACTTCTTCGACAACTGCCTCGGCCGCCACTTCGCGCTCGAGCAGGAGTTCGTGATCGAGCTCTCGCGGCTGCCGGTGTTTATCGCGATCGCGGAACGCCTCGCGGCCTTGCCACGCGTGCTCGTGCATCGCGATTTCCAATCGCAGAACATCATCGTGCGGCATGGGCACGCGTACCTCATCGACTTTCAGGGGATGCGCCCGGGGCTCTCGAAGTACGATCTCGCCTCGCTCCTCTACGATCCGTACGTCGAGCTCTCCGATGGCGAACGCGATGAGCTTTTCGAATCCTACCGCGGCATGCGCGAGCGGAACGGCTCCCCGTTGCGCGTGGATGACGAAGAGATCTTCCTGCTCTGCGCGATGCAACGCCTGATGCAGGCGCTCGGCGCGTATGCGTATCTGGGCCTTGTGAAGGAGAACACGGCGTTCCTCGAACACATCCCTCCGGCGCTGGCTTCGCTCCGCTCCGTCATTCGCCGCATCGATGGTGCGGAGACGCTGCGCGAAGTGCTGGACGGCCTCGTCAGCTAGCGTGCTCGCCGCATCGCGCCGAAGGTGCGCAGCCGCCCCGTGCGAGCGTTAATTCGATTGAATGCGGTGCTGGAGCGCCGCGTCACAGATCGCTGACAACGGAGTTCAACAAATGAAAAAACTAATTCTGCCTCTCACAATCGCGCTGCTCGGCTTCGCCGGTTTCGCGAACACCGCTTCCGCGCAGCGCTATGACGAGCGCGACGTCGAAGCGAACTACGACGGGCCTCGCGTCTCCATTGATCTCGGCCGTGGCCGCGATCGCGGTGGACGCGCCGCTTACGATCTCGACCGCCTGAATCGCGAGGTGCGGATCATGCGTGAAGAAATCCGGGCCGCTGGCGGCGGTGGACGCCGTGTGCGGGCGATGTATAGCCAGGTGCTTCGGTCGACTGATCGGCTCAATTTCGAATACCGCCGCGGTGTGATCCGCGGCTGGGAAGTCCGTCGGCGCGCAGATGACATCCGCGGCCGGCTTTCTGTGATCCGCCGGGAGCTTCGCTACCGCGGGTTCCGGTAAGCGAATCAATCGACAGCAAACAGGCGCGAGCTGCGAAGCTCGCGCCTGTTTTGTGTACTGATGTGACGGAGGCGCGTGCGGCGCCAGGACGTTTACGGCAACGCAGTGCCGGCGCGCGCCTTCACCACCGAGATGTCGGTCGCGTTTATCGTGCCGTTCGCCGCGATGTCGCTCCGGAAGGTTGTCGGTCCGACTGTTCCGGCCTGTGCTTTCACCTGGCCGATATCGGAAGTGGTCACGCTGCCGTTTCCGTTAACGTCGCCGGCGAGGATGCCCATTGGAATCACGACGTCGCTGCTGTTCGAACCATTGTTGACGTTGAAGAGCGTGATCTGGAGCCGTTGTGCATTGGCAACGTCTCTCAGGTTGATGATCACCTCGTTCCCGTTCACTGACGTGCTATCCACCGCCGCGCTGCCAGACGTCACCGCCGCAGAGGCGAAGGTCACCGGCACAGCAAACGTCACGACAACCTGGTGGTTGTTCGAGTTCGTTCCGGTTCCTTGCCGCGGCTCGATGCCGATGTCGCCGGTGAGCGGAAGATTCACGTCAAAATTCCCTGCTGCGCCATGCGCCTTCCGCGAGACAGCGCTCAGCGGAACCACGCGGACGTAGGCAACGTAGATGGCATTGCCGCCGCCACCGGAAGCGCTCGAATACTGCACGCCGAAAGAGACGGCGCCGTGGTTGTTGATGTCAACGCCGCCCATCAGGAACGCGATCTCACGCGGCCCGAGATCCGTCGGCACGATATCGCCGACACCGGCAATGCGCTGCACGGTGACCCCATCGCTGACGAACACGGAATCGCGCGGCGTCGCCTGATTATCATTTCCGCGGAACGCGACCAGGCCGTTGTCGTTGATCACGGGTGCGAAGCTGTCGAGGCTCGTGAATCCCGAGCCGGAGCTGACGGTCGGGAACAGCGTGGTGGTGGTGCCATTCGAAACGACAATCCGGCGCGAGCTCGCGGCACTAGTCGTCCGGGTGATGAACGCGACGAAATCGCTGTTGTTCATCGAGATGCTGTTGTCGATCGCGAAGAACGTCGGGCCCGCAGTGCTGTCGCCGGTGGCTACGAGCGACGAGCTGCCATTCGGATTCCAGATGCGGAGCTCGCGGTAGGTGGATGGCTGCGCCGAGAGGTTTGCCAGTGCGGCGATGCGGTTGTTGTTATTGAACGCCGGCGCGTAAAGGAACGAGTAGGGGCTCGACGGATCGCCAGCCGTTTCCGTCACGTAATTTGTAAAGGCGTTCGTCGACCGGTTGTAGCTCAGGAGCGCCTGAGGCGTGGTGAACTTCGCGCGCATGCCGAGGATACCCACGTCATTCAGCTGCGGGTTCGTGTAGGAGGTCGCGCCGAGCGGACCGCTCGTGACCTTCGTCGTGATGCCCGTCGCCCGATCGTACACGTAGATGCCGTCGTCTGCGGCGTTGCTGCTGCTGAAACGAGTGAACGTGACCTGGCTGTTCTGGTTGATGAACGGGTCGCCGAGCAGCGCCGCCTGATCGTTCGCATTGTAGACTACCGTGCCGGTACCATGACCGCCGAAGAACAAGCCCGCGTTTGTCGTTGTGCCGAGGGTGTTTGGCCGGACGACCACTTCGCCCCGGTCGTTCAAGCTCGCGCTCGCACTATTGAAGGTGGAGCCGTTTGGCAGATTGAAGGCTGAGCCGCCGGTCGCGGCGCGGACCTGAAGCTGCAGTTGATAATTGATCGGCAGCGTCTGCGCGTCGGCTATCGATGCGGCGAGAGCGCCTGCGGCGAGCGTCGCCAGCAGAGTGGACAACGTTCGGGGACGGACAAGATCAGCGGTGTTCTGGGTCGATTTCATGATGTCATTTTACTCCTTCTCCGGAGCATCGGACTGCGCGGCTGGAAAACAACTTTGTTGTTCATGGGCGTCATCTTTCGCCGACAAATGGGTTCGTCCGGCGCTCGCGGCCGATCGTCGTCGCCGGCCCATGGCCTGGCAGCACGACGATGTCGTCGCCGAGCGGGAACAGCTTGGTTTTAATCCCGCGGAACAGCAGATCGCCATCGCCGCCAGGCA
>DASVUA010000641.1:0-20511 GCA_036387295.1 Thermoanaerobaculia bacterium
CGGGCTCGGAGGCGATCAGGTTGAGGAACTCGCGCATGATCTGTTCGGAGTCGAGCAGCCCCTCGTCCATGTTGACGTCGAGGATGTTCGCCCCCCCTTCGATCTGCTGCCGCGCGACTTTGAGCGCCGCATCGAGGTCGCCCGCTTTGATGAGCTGCGCGAACTTGGGCGAGCCGGTGACGTTGGTGCGCTCGCCGACCATGATGAACTGCGAGCCGGCGGAACGGCTGTCATCCTGAGCGGAGCGAAGGACCTTCTCGGAAGCATCGGTGGAAGGTCCTTCGCCATCTTCGCGGCTCAGGGTGACAGCGGGGTGCACCGTCAGTGGCTCGAGGCCCGACAAGCGCAGCGCGGGAGTGACCGGCTTCGGCACGCGCGGTGGCAGCGTGGCGACGATCTCGTTGATGCGGCGCACGTGGTCGAAGCCGGTGCCGCAACAGCCGCCGACGATGTTCAGCCAGCCGTTCTCCGCGAAGTCGCGCAGCACCGCGGCCATCATGTCGGCCGTTTCGTCGTAGCCGCCGAGCGCGTTCGGCAGTCCGGCGTTCGGATAGCAGGAGATGTAGATCGGCGCGAGCTTCGCCAGCTCTTCGACGTGCGCGCGCATCTCTTCGGCGCCGAGGGCGCAGTTGATGCCGACGGCGAGGAGCGGCGCGTGCGAGATCGAGTTCCAGCACGCTTCCACGGTCTGTCCGCTGAGCGTGCGTCCCGAGGCGTCGGTGATGGTGATCGAGGCGATCACCGGCAAGGTGATGCCGGTGTCGGCAAAGTATTTCTCGATCGCGAACAGCGCCGCTTTGAGGTTCAGCGTGTCGAACGTCGTTTCGGGAAGGAGGATGTCGACGCCGCCGTCGACGAGGCCGCGCACCTGTTCGTAATACGCGTCGACGAGCTCGTCGAACGTGACGCCGCGGAAGCCTGGGCGATTGACGTCGGGAGAAAGGGAGGCGGTGCGATTCGTCGGGCCCATCGCGCCGGCGACGAAGCGCGGCTTCTCGGGCGTCGAATAGTCATCCGCTGCTTTTCTGCAGATCTCGGCCGCGGCTTTGTTGATCTCGTAGACGTACGGCTGCAGGTCGTAATCGGCGAACGAGATCGCCTGCGCGTTGAACGTGTTCGTCTCGATGATGTCCGCGCCGGCCGCGAGGTACTTGCGATGCACGTCTGACAGCACGCCGGGATTCGTGATCGCGAGCACGTCGCTCGCGCCTTTCAGATCGCGCGGATGGTTCGCGAACCGTTCGCCGCGAAACGCGCTCTCGTCGAGGCCGTACGTCTGGATCTGCGTTCCCATCGCTCCATCGAGCACGAGGATGCGTTGCGAGAGGATGCTGCGAAGTTCTTCGGTGCGATCGAGTTGTGCCATCGTTTTCTCCGCAAAAACAAAAAAGCCCCGCGCATTGCGGGGCCGCTTTGAAGTCGAACGCGCCGACCTCGGCTGGCTCTTTAGCTTTTTTTATCCTGGTTGCAAGCAGCCCGCAAATCGATCCAGGTGAAACAGCTCGAAACTATATCATGCCGTGGCATGACCACTGCCGCCGACCTCCCGATTGCCCATACCGACTCCGTCAACGCGCAGATTCTCGCGGTGTCGGAGGATCGCATTCAGGGCTTCGTCCGCGACCCGTTCGGCACGATCGCGCAGCAGTCGGGACTCGACGTCGAGCTGGTGATGGAGCGTATTCGCGCGATGCTGCGCGGCGGCACGATCCGCCGCGTGCGGCAGACGCTGATGGCGACGAATCTGGCCGAAGGGGCGCTCGTCGCCTGGCAGTTTCCGAACGAGAAGCTCGACGAAGCGTTCGACTTCATGTTCCAGCAGGATCCGTTTTCCGGCCACGTCGTTATTCGCTCGACTGACGCCGCGACGCCCGGCTCGAGCTACCGGCTCTGGACGACGGTGAAGGTGCCGCAGGGCTATTCGATCGAGAAGCATTGCGCGTTTCTCGCGGAGCTGACCGGCGCGCAGCACTTCCGCGTGATGCCTGCAAAACGGATCTTCGCGCTGGGCGTCGGACACGTGCGGCGCAAGGGGATGGAGCCGGGCTCGAAGTCGGATGAGCTGGCGGTGGTGAAAGACACGGCAAAGGTCGAGCTCACCGATCTCGAGTGGCAGGTGTTGACGGCGGTGAAGCGCGAGCTGACGCCGGACGAGGTGTCGCGCGATCTGTGGGTGCATCGCGCGAATGAAGCAGGCGTGCCGCTCGAGCAGTTTTACGAAGTGGCGGAGAGCCTCAATGCGCGCGGCGTGGTAGGGCGCTTTTCGACCTTCCTCGAACATGTGAAACCGCTGCAGAGCGGCGAGCGGGTGACGCGCTTCAACGCGTTGTTTCACTGGGCCGTGCCGCCGGGACGCGAGCTCGAAGCGGGACGCGAGGCGGGACGGTTTCACATCCTGACGCACTGCTACTGGCGCGAAGGAGGCCCCGAGTTCCGCAACGTGAACATCATGGCCGTCGCGCACGGGACGGAGAAGGATGCGGTGCTCGCGCACAAACGCGCCATCGACGAGCATCTCGAGCGCGTTGGGATTCCGGTGTCGTACACGAACGTCTTCTGGGGCGGGCGCAGCGAGATCAAGCCGAGCGAGATCTCTCCGTTTGCGTACCGCGAGTGGTGTGCGTCGCGCGGTGTGGACGCCGAAGCGATGCGCGAACGGTGAAGAGCAGCAGCGCCATCCCCGCAAAGTAAGGCAGCAGCGACGCGAACGCGCCGGCGCCGAACATCGGCTCGCCGAGGTTGAAGCTCGACCACGCGTTCTCGACGCTTTCGGGGCGGCGGCGCTGATACGCAACCAGCTCGTCAATCGCCACGCGATTGGTCGACGTATGGCCGGTGTAGAGCGCCGGAATCCACGGCGGCACGGAAGGATCGTCGGATGCGCTGCCGGTGATCAGGGCCGGAATCGCGTACTTGCCGATCGGATCGCGGAGAGTGTCGGGCGGTTGCGCGTCGACCGCGGTGACGGCGAAGTTGAAGAGGAGCGAGATCGCGGCGATCGTGGTCGTCAGCAGCGTCCACCGTTCGCTCACGTAGATCAGCCCGAGGGCGAGCAGCGGAATGACCGGAAGGCTGTAGCGCGGCCCGATCGTGTAGCTGCCGTGCCAGACGTTGAACGCCGAATTCACGAGCAGAAAGAAGATCGTCGTGGCGGCGATCGTCGCCGCGGCAGCGCGTTCTCTACGCGCCATCGCGACAAGGCCGAGCGCGGCGACGAGCAGCAGCGGCGCGATGTAGAACAAGCCGCGAAACGGGGAGAACGTGAGGCCCCAGAGCGCGTCGATCTTCGGCAGCGAGAAGATCCCGAACCATGCGCCTTCGGTGATGAAGCCGGGATTCTGCGAGACGACCGTGGTGCGGAACGGCGAGCCGAAAACCGCGACGTGATACGCGCCGAGCAGAATCGCGAACGGCAATCCGCCGAGCGCGTACTGCACTGCGTCGCGCACGCGCCGGCGCGACGTGGCGAGCGCGAACGCGAACGTGACGATGACGAGCAGCGCGCAGAGGTAGTGCATCAGCACTGCCGCGCCGACTGCCGCGCCGGCGACGAGCGGTCTGCGGCGCAGCGTGCCGTCGAGCGAGAGAAAGGCGAGCAGCGCCAGAAGGCAGCTCGGCACGTGCGGAAAGAGCATCGTTGCGTAAGCGAACATCGGCGTGCCGAGGACGCTCACGATCGCAATCGCCAGCGCCCGCTCGCGCGTCACAGCGCGATGGCGCGCTGCTTTGAAAAGGAGAAGCGCGATGAGCGCTGCAGAGAGGCCGCAGATGGCGACGGTGCAGAGGTACAGCGCGAAGGTCGCTTCGAGCGCGTGCTGCGGCGCGCCGCGCAGCAGGTGGATGACCGCGTACGGAATCGCGGCGACGAACGACAGCCCCGGCACTTTGTTCGAGTAGATGTGACCGTTCGCGCGCGAGATGTCGGCGGTGTTGCCTGCATAACGATCGATGTGCAGCTCGCGATGCTCGACGAGCGAGCGCGTCATGTCGAACGTCGCGTTCTGATTGAAGCCGCTGCCGCCGAAGAAATACGCCGCGGAGAAGAGCACCGCCGCGAACGCTGACCACATGGCGATGCGGTCGAGTTTCTCCTCCGTCACGCCGGCAGTCTACGACGCGGCTTTGAACTCGATGCCGGGGTTTTCTTTCTGCGCGAACTCGAGCTCCCAGGCGGAGCTGAAGAGCACGACCGCTTTGCCGGCGCTGTCGGTTGCGACTCGCGCGCGCGACGGCAACGTCATCCGCGACACCTCGTCGGCGTCGCGATCCACCCAACGCGCGAGCTTGTACGGCAGGTTCGAGAGCGTGGTCTCGACGCCGTATTCGGTCTCGAGCCGCGACTGCAGCACTTCGAACTGCAGCTCGCCGACGACCGCGAGAATCGGTTCGGAGCGGAGTCCGTCGTGCACGACGAACACCTGCATCGCTCCTTCTTCTTCGAGCTGCTCGAGACCTTTCTGGAACTGCTTCTGCCGCGTCGACTGCTTCGCGCGCAGCGTCGCAAAGTGCTCCGGCGCGAAACGAGGGATGCGGTCGAACTCGACCGGCGTGTCGGAAGAGACGGCGTCGCCGATCTGGAAAAGACCGGGATTGACGAAGCCGATCACGTCGCCCGGATACGCTTTGTCGATCGTTTCGCGCTCCCGTGCAAAGAGGCGATGCGGGCGGGTCATCCGCACTTCGCGGCGCAGCCGCGCGTGCTGCACCGGCATATCGCGCTCGAAGACGCCGGAGGTGATGCGCATGAAGGCGAGGCGATCGCGATGGCGCTTGTCCATGTTCGCCTGGATCTTGAATACGAATCCGGTGAAGGTCGGCGAGGTCGGCTCGAGCTCGAACTCTTCGCCGTTGCGCTTCGCGTGACGCGGCGAGGGCGGCGGCGCGAGCTCGATGACGGCGCGCAGGAACGGCTCGACACCGAAGTTGTTGACCGCGCTGCCGAAGAAAACCGGGATGACGCGGCCGTACTCGAACTGCTTCCGGTCGAACGCCGCGCCTGCGCCTTCGAGCAGTTCGGCGGCGTCGCGGAGGTCCTGCCAGGCGGTGGGACCGATGGCGTCGGAGAGGTTCGGATCGTCGAGGCCGCTGACGGTCATCGGGGCGACCGAAGCGCCGTGCTTCGTCCGCTCGAAACGGAGGACTTGCTGGTTGCGAAGGTCGTAGACGCCCTGAAACGTGGGGCCGTCGCCGATCGGCCAGTTCATCGGAACTGCCGAAACGTTGAGCTCGCGCTCGAGTTCGCTCAGCAGCTCGAACGGATCGCGCGCAGGCTGGTCGAATTTGTTGACGAAGCAGAGGATCGGGATGTGCCGCATGCGGCAGACCTCGAACAGTTTGCGGGTCTGCGGCTCGATCCCTTTCGCCCCGTCCAGCACCATCACGGCGCTGTCGGTGGCGGCGAGGGTGCGGTACGTGTCTTCGGAAAAGTCCTGGTGACCCGGCGTGTCGAGCAGGTTGAGCATCGACCCCTGGTACTCGAACTGGAGCACGGTGGAGGTGATGGAGATGCCGCGGCTCTGTTCCATCGCCATCCAGTCGGAGGTCGTGTGTCGCTGCGCTTTGCGCGCGCGCACGGAGCCGGCCTCTTCAATGGCGCCGCCGTACAACAGGAGCTTTTCGGTGAGCGTGGTCTTTCCGGCGTCAGGGTGGGAAATGATCGCGAAGGTCCTGCGCCGCGCCACTTCGCGGTTCAACTCATCGGCTTGCGGTTCGACAACGACACTCATGCGTGCGGATCAACAGAGAGAGCGGAGAAAGATTCCGGAGAGTAGATGTGAGTGCCGGTTGCGCAGGAATAGACAAAAATCTTCGCATCGTTTATAAAGACGTTGAGCAGTTGACACTCATATAAATAGGAGGTTCGCATCATGACTCGTATCACTCGTTCCAATCCCCTCAACGATCTTCGCCGGATGGAGGCGCGGCTGTTCGAGCCGTTCTTCCGGTATCCGTTCTTCCAGGAGGAGATGCAGACCAGCGCCTGGAACCCCGCTGTCGACGTTCTCGAGGAAAACGAAAAGATCATCGTGAAAGTCGAAGCGCCGGGAGTCGACGAGAAGGACCTGCGCGTGACGTTCGAGGACGGCGTGCTCACCGTGACGGGCGAGCGTCAGTTCGAGCGGAAGGAAGACCGCAACTACCACCGCATCGAGCGTGCGTACGGCTCGTTCACCCGCTCGTTCAGCCTGCCGCGTTCGGTCGACGCTTCGCAGATCGTCGCCAGCTACCGCAACGGCGTGCTGGAGATCGAGGTTCCGAAGAAAGAGGACTCGCGTCCGAAGCAGATCTCGATCAACGTCAACACCTCGAAGCAGATCGAATCGTGAGCCGATCCGGCGCTTCGCGGACACGAGGACAGGCTTCGTGCCTGTCCTTTTTCTTTTCCACGGTTTCGCGCGCGCGGTGTGCGCTCACCGATGTTGGATAGAATCGCGCCCGCATGCGACTGAACGTAACGAGTGAGATCGGCAGGCTGAAGAGTGTGCTGGTCCACCTGCCCGGCCGGGAAATCGATCTGATGGTCCCGCCGATGATGGCCCAACTCCTGTTCGACGACATTTTGTATGGACAGGTCGCTCGCGAGGAACATCGCCGTTTCCAGCAGCTGATCCGCTTCGTTGCGGACGAAGTGCTCGATCTGCAGGACCTGCTCGAGGAAGTGCTCGAGGACGACCAGGTGAAGAACCAGATCGTCCGCGATCTCGGCAAGCGCAATCGTCTCAAGCGGAAGTTGATCGCGACGCTGCTCGAAACGCCGCCTGCCGCTCTGGCGGAAGTGCTGATCTCCGGAATCGCGAGCCACACCGAGGCGGGCGAGCTTCCGCAGTTCGACCTCTATCCGATCCCGAATCTCTTCTTCATGCGCGATCCGCAGATCGTCCTCGGCGATCGCGTCGTGATCTCGTCGATGGCGACACAGGCGCGCCGGCGCGAATCGCTGCTCTCGAAGTACGTCTTCGAAAATCACCCGCACTTCAAGCGCGAAGAGCCGTTCTGGGTCGACTTCATGGCCACCGAGCCGGAACGTCCGATGCCGCGCAACACGCCGACCATCGAGGGCGGCGACGTCATCGTGCCGCGCCGCGATCTGCTGCTCGTCGGCATCAGCGAGCGCACCAACAAAGCGGGCGTCGAAGCGTTGCTGCAGTCGTTGAAAGCGTCGAACGCCGGCTTCGAGAGCGTGATCATCGTCGACATCCCGCGGCAGCGGTCGTTCATGCATCTCGATACGATCTTCACGTTCATCAACCGGCACGAGTGCCTGATCTATCCGCCCGTCATCCTGCCGAGCGGCGGCCAGGCGGCGAAGGTGACGACGGTCGATCTCACAAAGAAACGCGGCCTCGATTACTCGCCGCAGAAGTCGCTGCTCGGAGTGCTGAAAAAGAAAGGCTTCGATCTCGAGCCGATCTACTGCGGCGGCAAGAGCGCCGTCGATCAGCAGCGCGAGCAGTGGACGGACGGCGCGAACGCCTTCGCTCTCGCGCCCGGAATCATCCTGCTGTACGAGCGCAACGTGCGCACGGCGGAAGCGCTGGCGAAGGCCGGCTATCACATCGTGTACGAAGACGACCTGCTGCTGGGCAGGACCGAGCTCGAGACGTGGACCGATAAAAAATACGCGATGCAGATCGCCGGCAACGAGCTGTCGCGCGCGCGCGGCGGTCCACGCTGCATGACCATGCCTCTCGAGCGCGAGGAGCTCTGATTGAGCGAAAAACGACCCAAACTCGCCGTCGTCGCATTCGGCGGAAATGCACTGCTTCGCCCCGAGGATCGCGGTACGCAGGAAGAACAGATCGCGCGTGCGAAACAGGCTGCGCGCTGGCTCGCGGAAATCGTCCGCTACGAGTACAAGCTGATCGTGGTCCACGGAAACGGGCCGCAGGTCGGCAACATCCTCATTCAGGCGGAAGAGGCGTCGACGAAGATCCCGCCGCAGACGCTCGACGTCTGCGTGGCGCAGACCGAGGGCTCGATCGGGTTCATGCTGCAGCAGGCGATTCGCAATCGTCTCGAGGCGATCGGCCTCGGCGGGCCCGAAGTCGGCGAAGTGGCGACGATCCTGACCGAGGTCGAGGTCGACGCGAACGACGTCGCGTTCAAACGTCCGACGAAACCGATCGGCCCGTTCTTCACCCGCTATCGCGCCGAGGCGCTCGAGCGCGACAACGGCTGGACGATGAAAGAAGATTCAGGGCGCGGCTGGCGCCACGTCGTACCTTCGCCGAAGCCGTTGCGCATCCTCAACATCAACACGATCTCGCACATGCTCGACACGGCGTCGGTCGTGATCGCCGCGGGCGGCGGCGGCATTCCGGTGGTTCGCGGCCGCGACGGCGCGTGGCGCGGAATCGAAGCGGTGATCGACAAGGATTACGCCTCCGCGAAACTGGCGACCGACCTTCAGGCCGACCTCTTCATCATCCTCACCGGAGTTGCGAAGGTCGCGATCGATTTCGGGAAACCGACGCAGCGCTTCATCGACCGGATGACAGTCGCCGAAGCCGAGCAGTACATGGCGGACGGCCAGTTCCCCCCCGGCTCGATGGGCCCGAAAATCGACAGCGCCCTGCAGTTCGTCCGTGCGGCGAAACGGGAAGTGCTGATCACCGACGTCGAAGTACTGCGCGAGGCGCTCGAAGGAAAAGACGGCACGCTGATCGTGCCGTGACCGCGGCTGGTCTCCAGGTTTCGCCGGTGCGACACGTCGTGGAGCGGCGGGCTTTAGCCCGCCGGCCGTTGCTGCGGCAGCTGGCGCTGCCGCGAGGAAGAGCGGCGACTAGCGTCGCCGCACTCCACATGATGATTTGCGTTATTCGTTTCGGGGCTGCGGCGCGCGGCCTTCGGCGATCAGCATGCGCAACGCTTCGTTGACCTGGTCGGACGTCGAAAAGTGACGCATCACGTCGAGCTCGATGCGCATGAGGACGGTCGTCGTGTTCTTCGGTTCGTAATACTTGCCCTGAACGCCTTTGCTGAAATCGAAGTCGTATTCGGGGCGCAGATCGTCATCGCGGATCTCGTCTGATTTCTTCGTCATATATCGTCTACGTTCGGCTTTCGTCGCGTGCCGTGCACTGATGATTCGAATTCGCTCTTCGCGCGCCGTGTGGCTGACGACGAGCACTTCGTTGAAGAGTGTGCTGCCGTATGTGATTTCACGTTGCTCGCCGTAGGAGTGATCGAGGTCATCGAACGTAACGGCGAAAGGATCGTTGAAAATCACGGCGGCTTTCGCGAACGCGACGCCGTGCTTCCAAAGGTTCGTTTCCGCTTTGTCGTCGTCCCACTCGAATCGATCCGACCGCACGCCCCGAGGCTACCTCGGTGTTACTTGTCTCTGCAATCGGGGCAGTGGGCGCGGAGGCGCTCGAACGTCCAGATCCCATAGGTATGGCCGTCCGCCCAGTTTGGCTGGAGCGCGTAATTGCCGATCGGTTCTACCGATTGGAGATTGAAGGATTCGGGACGGTAGCGCTGAGGAAGGCCGCCGGCCATGCGGCCGAACAGGTCCGGCTCGCCCGAGCAGACGGCGCATGGGCATGCGCGGCGCAGTTCTTCGAGCGGGTAGTATGATTCGTGGCCGTCGTCCCAGACGACAACGAAGAGATCACCGAGAATCTGGTACGAACGTGGACGCATGCCGACTTATCGATTGACGGTCGAGTACGAAGGGACTCGCTACTCGGGCTGGCAGGCGCAGGGTAACACGCAGAAGACCATCCAGGGCCACCTGCTGCGGGCCGCGCAGGACGTGCTCGGCGAGGTCGACATCGGCGGCGCGGGACGGACCGATGCGGGTGTACACGCGGCCGCGCAGGTCGCGCATCTGCGCTCACACAAGACGCACGATCCGCTGCTGCTCGCGCGCAAATTGAACGACCTTTTGCCGCACGACATCAGCGTGCTCGACGCGGTGCGCACGCGCGACAATTTTCATGCGCGGCACGATGCGACGTCGCGCGTCTACCTCTACCAGATCGCCACGCGGCGCACTGCGTTCGCGAAGCCGTTCGTCTGGTGGATCAAGGACCGGCTCGACTTCGAGGCGATGCAGAACGTGGCCGCGTCGCTCGCCGGACGCCACGACTTTTCCGCCTTCACCGACAAACGGTTGAAAGAAGAGGATTCGCGCATCGTGGTCGTCGAGCGGGCAGAGCTCGTGCGCGACGGCGATCTGATTCTTTTCCGGATCGCCGCATCGCACTATCTGTGGAAGATGGTGCGGAAGCTGACGTCGTTTCTCGTCGAGGTCGGACGCGGCAACGAGCGTGGAATCGAGCAGCGGCTGCACGCGCGCGCCGAGCCGTGGCAACCGACCGCGCCACCGTCGGGCCTTTTCCTCGAAGCGATCACGTATGAAGGGGAGACGTTCGAGCGTCCGTTGCAGGCGATCGTGCCGGTCGAGCGATTCCGCCGTGCGCCGGCGGCGGTGGAGACTGCGCGTGCCGTGTCGCGCGACGCGCCGCCTGCAGCGCCGCCGCGGAGCCCCGGCAACAACCCCCGTCCGAAAGGTTACGCGCCGCACTCGCGGAGACGGCGGTGAACGAGGGGCAACTCGTTGCGCGATTTCGGGAGCTGTTCTCGACGCGCATCGGAGATGACGCGGCCGTCGTGCCGGTGGAGAAAGGCGAGCAGGTCCTGACCAGCGACATGCTGGTGGAGGACGTCGATTTCAGGCGCACGACGCCGTTGCATTTCGTCGCGCGAAAAAGTCTGGCCGTGAACCTGTCGGACATCGCGGCGATGGGAGCGAGGCCGGAGCTCGCATTGCTGTCGCTCGCCTTGCCGCCATGGGCGCGCGAGCACCTCGACGACATGCTCGAGTCGTTTGCCGCTGCCGCGCGCGAACATCGGATCGAGATCGTCGGCGGCGATCTGTCGCGCGGCGAGAAGCTCGTCGTCTCGATTGCCGCGATCGGGCGCGTCGTCACGCGGCCGCTGTTGCGGAGCGGCGCGAAGCGCGGCGATCGCATCTACCTTTCGCGCCCGATCGGCGGCGCCGCGACGGGATTGACGCTGCTGGAAAAAGGTGTCGCCAGTTACGCGGAGCGCGAGTTCGTGGAGTCGGCCATCCGGAGGCAGCTCGATCCCGAACCGGAGCTCGCGCTAGGGCTCGCGCTCGCGGAGATCAAGGAAGTGACGTCGTGCATCGACGTGTCGGACGGACTCTCCACCGACCTTCATCATCTCTGCGAAGCGTCGGGATGCGGTGCGGAGATCGCGAAAGAGCGCATCCCCATCTTTCAGGATCTCCTCACGTTCGGCGGAAGACTCGGCGTCAACGTGCGTGACGCGGTTCTGCACGGCGGCGAAGAGTACGCGTTGCTCTTCACGTCGTCGCTGCCGGAATCGCAGTTGAGCGCGCGGCTGCGCCGGCCGGTCTACGCGATCGGCCGGATGACGTCAGAGCGTGGCGTGATTCTGCAGGAAGAGGGGATTGCGCGCCCGCTGCTGCCGGGCGGCTTCGATCACTTCGCCGAGTAACGGTTGAGGTTCGAGGCGGCGACGGCGCAAACGAACGCGCCGATGCCGAGGGTCGTGCGGACGGCGTGTGCGCGGCTCCAGTTCCTCACCAGCGAGTGCGAGCGATCGCTCGGATAGTCGGACGCCGGCTGCGCTTCGAGCTCTTTGTTGATCGGCACCGTGACCATGACCGTCGCGGCGAGCACGCCGACGAGACCGATCGCCGATGCGGAGTCGAGGATTCGCCGTGCGGCGCTGTCACCGCGCGGCGCGGCGATGGCGAGCGTCACCGCGGTGCCGAGGGCGACGGGGCCGATCGCATCGAACCACTTCGCGATCTTTGCCGGATCTCCATCGTCGCGCGGCAGCTCTTCTTTCCATCCGGGGACAAGCGCGGCGTCGCCGAAGCCGAGCGACCCTGCCAGGAGTCCGGCCGTGGTGAGATTGACGATGCGGAGAGCCGATTCGATCGAGCGGTTCACGAGCTTAAGTATACGAAAACGGGCGGCCTTGTGGCCGCCCATCGAGTCGACGGCGAAGCGTTTGCCGCCGGTCACTTCTGCAGTTTCTTTTCCAGATCTTTCAGACGCCCTTCGAGCTCCTTGATCCGCGTCTGCAGATCGTTGCAGTTCGGACCGAGGGCCTCGAGGCGTGCACGCCATTCCGGGCTGTCGAGGACGATCGGCAGATCGCGCAATTCGTTGCCGGTCACGAGGCGCACGCGTTCGCGCTCGGCGACGGTCGCGACGACGGTCTGGCGGGAGCGTCCGCGCAGCACTTCGAGCCGCACGGTGTCGCCTTCTTTCTTTTCAAGCATCGCCAGGCGAAGGTCGACGGCGGAGGCGACGTCTTTGCCGTCGATGGAGAGAACGATGTCGCCCACGCGCAGGCCCGCTTTGTCGGCAGGGCTGCCGTCTTCGACCGCGCCGACGAGCACGCCGGCATCTTTCGAGGCGCCGTAATGGTCGCGCAGCTCGGCGGTGAGATCGATGAGGTTGACGCCGAGGTGCGCCCGCCTGCCGAGCAGCTCCCGGCGGACGTGCACCGCGTCGGTGTCGTTGATGACTTTGCCGTCGCGCACGATGATCGTGCGATTTCGCGCGCGCGGCGCTTCGGCGGCCAGCGTCGTTGCGAAAAGGAGTGCGAGTGCGAGTGTGAGTTTCTTCATCTTGGTTCCTCCGGACATCGGGAAATCGGTCAGTCGAATGTTCTGAGAGATGCTGGCTGCACGGCAGAATCGAGATCCATGATCACGCGCGTGCCGTTGTTGTCTTCGAGGACGAGTACCGGTTCCGCTTCGTTTGCGATCTTCTTCACCGCTTCGAGCTCGGCGGCGAGCTTCTGCCGTTCGACGCGCATTTCGGCGATGTCCTGTCGATGCGCGTGCACGGCGATCGCTCCATGGACGACGAGGGCGAGGCAGGCGGCCGACGCGAATGCCGCGGACATCCGCCAGACGAACGGCAGGCGGCGCTCGCCGGTCTCGACGCGACCCTCGCGCCGGATGCGCCGCATCACGTCAGACGTGAAATCGGGCGATGCTTTCGTTCGCGGCAGGAGTCGCATCCAGCCGCGGAGTTGTGTTTCGTTCATGACCTTCTCCTCCGATCCACCAGGGCGCGAGGTGTCTGCGCATCAACTCCCTCGCGCGTGAGATCCGCGACTTCACCGTTCCGCCTGCGATCTCGAGCGCTTTCGCAATCTCGTCGTACGACCACTCTTCCAGTTCGAACAACACCAGCGGCGCGCGATACTTGAGGGGCAGTTTCTCGAGTGCCGCGGAGACCTGTCGCTGGATTTCGTCGGAGAACAGAGTGGTGTCGGGAGATGGTGCGCTTTGTCGCGTGCTTGCGTGCAGTCGCGGCAGGAGCAGGCTCCACCGCTTTTCGCGCCGAGCCTCGGTGACGACGAGGTTCGTGGCGATGCGGAAGAGATACGGCCCGAGCCGGTCCTGCTCCCTGTACTTTGCCGCGTTGCGATACAAACGGACGAACGCATCCTGCGCGAGCTCCTCGGCCCGGTCGCGCGATCGCACGAGGTGCGTCAGGTAATTGACGAGCGAGTTCTTGTACCGATCGACGATCTCGGCAAAGGCGTCGTCATCGCCCTCGCGAACCCGTTGCATCAGCGCGTCGTCGTTCATTCAGAGTGATGAACGACAGAGGTCGGGAAAGGTTCCGTGTTTGCGGCGCGCTTCGCGCAGGGCGCTAAGGCGCTAAGGCGCTAAGGCGCTAAGGCGCTTAGGCGCTTGGGTGATGTGTGGCGTGAACACGATGTTCGCGATCGCAACAGCGACGGTGACCGTTAGGGCAAAGTTTGAATTCGGCGCAACCGCACCCAAGCGCCTCGGCGCCTCGAGCGCCTAAGCGCCTCGCGCCCGCTACCTCTTCGCGTCTTCGAGCTGCTTGATCCGCCCCACGATGTCCCGATAGTTCGAGTTCATGCCGTAGACCTCCATGAACGCTTTCTGCGCGTTCTCGGTGTCGCCGACTTCCTGGTAGGCGGAGGCGAGGTCGTAGAGGAGGCCGACGTGCTCGTCCTCGGTGATCTCCGGCATCTCCAGCCCTTTGCGGTACCACTTGATCGCGAGCTGAGGCATGCCTTTTTCGAGGAAGCAGAGGCCGAGCATCGAGGCGCATTCGACGGCGCGCTTCGGATCTTTCGACGCGAGCTGGAACTCGCCGATGGCCTCGTCGATGAGGCCCATCTCCTTGTACGCGATGCCGAGGTTGTAGTGCGTGTCGTAATCCTCGGAGTCGAGCTGCTGTTCGACGCCCTTCTTGAACTCTTTGAAGATCTCTTCGAGCGACTGCTCTTCTTCGGAGAGCGAGATCGCTTCTTCTTCGTCGGCGAGCTCGGACTCCAGCTCCGCAGCGAGATCGAAAAAGTCGTCTTCGTCCGCGAAGAGATTCTCTTCCTGAACGAGCGACGCGCTCATCGCCGGAGCAGCCGAGGCGAACGCCGCAGGCTCGGCAGCGCGCACCGGCTCCGGCGCGGCGAGAGGGATGTTGAAATCGTCGTCGTCGTCCGGAATCGCGGAGAGCAATTCGGTCTCGATCTCGTCGCGCGACAGAACGGAAGGACGCGGCGCAGCTGCAACGGCTGCAGCCGCCGCGGCCGCGGTTGCGGCATCTTCCAGACGCTCGCGCCGGCGTTCGAGATCGTCGTTGCCGGGGAAGCGGACGGTGAGCGCGTCGAGCTTGCGGCGCGCTTCGTCGAGCAGCTCCTGTTCGATGTAAAAGTCGACTTCGCCGAGCTCCTCGAGCGGCAGCTCCTCGACGTCGAAGCTGTTCGCACCGGCGCCGAAGAACGGATCGGCGGCGAGCGGTGCCGGCTCCGGCGCGTACGGCGCCATCGGTTCAGGGTCTGCGCCGAACGCATCGCCAGCCCGCGGCTCGGTGTCGAACGCGTCCATCGAATCCATTCCGGTATCGAATGCGTCGAACGTTTCGAGCTCGGGTTCGGCTTCGGCGACCGGCTCGAGCTCCAGCAGCGGTTCTGCATCGCGCAGCGGTTCCGGCGCGAACAGCGACTCCGCGTCGTCGAGCGGCAGCGATTCGGGGAGCGGCAGCGGCTCGACCGGCAGCGGTTCGGCGACCGGCTCGGTCGCGAGCGATTCGACCGGCTCGAGCTCGAGCAACGGCTCGGTTTCGAGCGATTCGACGGCGTCTGCGTCGAACGGCATCTCGACCGGCACTTCTTCGCCGAACGAAAGCTCTTCGACGCTCGCAAAGTCTGACGAGAGCGTGAACTCTTCCTCGGCCGGAGCTTCCGTTGCGAACGCCAGCTCGGCGTCATGCACGACCGGCAGCTCTTCGACCGGTTCCAGCTCGAGCAGCGGCTCCGACTCATCGAGCAGCGGCTCCGGCTCGTCGAGCTCCAGCTCGAGAACGGGCTCGGGCGCCGGCTCGGGTGTGAACGTGATCTCCGGTTCAGGGGCGGCCTCGACGACCGGTTCCGGCTCCGGCGCGGGCGATTCGAGCTCGAACTCCAGCTCGGACGGAGCGTCGAGATCGAACGACAGCTCGGTGCTGTCGGTGAGATCGTCGAGCGAGATCTGAGGCTCCGGCGCAGGTGCGGCCACAGGCGCAGCCGCGCGTGCGGCTGCGGGAGGCGCGAACGTCTGTCCGCGCAACACGAACTCGTTGCGCACCTGATCGATCGTGTCGATGTCGCCGCTGTCTTCGAGCACGGCGACGTACGCCTGCGCGGCGGCGCGGGCGGCGTCGTTCTCTCCTTCTTCGAGAAGGATCCTGAACAGCCGTTCGTGCGCGGTGAGGTTGCGCGGCGAACGTTCGAGCACGGCGCGCAGATGTTCGGCTGCCTTTTCGGCGAGGCCGTACTTGGCGAAGACCTCGGCCTCGGTGAGATGTTCGGTGATGAAATCGAGATCGTCGTTCGCGTCGCCGGTGTCGTTCGCCAGGTTCGCCGCGACCTGCTCGACGGCGGACATGAGACGCGGCTGCTGCGGCGGCGGGGCCGGCGCTGCCGGAATGGCGTCCATGTCGAGCTCGAGCTCCATCGGTTCCGACGCGTCGAGCTCGAGGGCGTAGGTCGAATCGTCGTTGAGATCGAACGACGGCGCCGGCTCCTCGATCTCCATCGGCGGGAGTCCGGGCGAGGTGCGCCCGCGCGGCGGCAGCGTATCGAGTCCGCCCATCTGCGAGCGGACGAACTGCAGCTTCGTCC
The DNA here is from genome assembly GCA_036387295.1 of Thermoanaerobaculia bacterium. Lineage (GTDB taxonomy): Bacteria > Acidobacteriota > Thermoanaerobaculia > Gp7-AA8 > Gp7-AA8 > QHVT01. The sequence continues at coordinate 16,159 of DASVUA010000641.1, forward strand.
GGTGCTGCGCGTTCTGCGGCTCGCGCTGGATCAGCTTCTCGAGCACGCTCGAGGCTTCCTCGAACCGCATCCGGCCGATGTGCGCTTCGGCCAGGCTGTTCATCGAGGCGAGGATGTTCGTTTCTTCGTTGAGCCGCGAGTAAACGGCGACCAGCCGTTCGAGCGTGGCGGCATGCGCCGGCTCGATGCGGATGATGCGGTTCAGCATCTCGATCGCCGCCCCACGTTCGCCGCGGCTCAGCGCCCGCTCGACCAGCGGCCCGACCATTTCGAGAGCGCGATCGGAGTCGTTCTGCTTGAGGTAAAGCTCGGCGAGGGTCTCGCGGACCGCCGCCTCGTTCGGATCGGATGCGATGGCCCGCTCGAGCGTCGCCAGGGCGCCGACGGTGTCGCCGCGGCCGAGCTGAATCTTGCCGAGGAGGGCGAGCAGGCGAGGGTTGTCGGCGTTGACTTCGAGCGCCGCGTCGACGATCTGCCGCGCGTTCTCGAAGTCTTTTGCTTCGAGCAGCGCCGTGACGAGCGAGTCGACCAGCTCGGTGTTGCGCGGGTCGATTTTCAGCGCTTTGCGGAAGACCTGCTGCGCTTCGTCGAGCATGCCGCGCTTGAGCAGCATGCGGCCGACGCGGTCGTATTCTTTGAGGGCCTCGGCGGTCTGATTGTTCTGCGAGTAGAGATCGGCGAGCTTGACGTGGACGTTGATCGACTGCGGATCAAGCTCGGAGATCTTGCGGTAGATCCCGAGCGCGTTTCCGGGATCGCCATGCTTGATGTAGTAGTCGGCGAGAACCTGGTACTGGCTCTTCGCTTCCATCGCCAGACCCTGTTTCGCGTAGAGGTCGGCGAGCTTCGCATAGATGTCGAGCTGCGAAGGATCGAGCTTGTTGATCTTCTTGTAGATCGCGATCGCTTTGAGGAAAAAGCCGTCGCGCGAGTAGTGGCCCGCGATCTTCGAAAAGACCTTGACCGCTTCGTCGTTGCGGTTGATGCGGACCCAGAGGTCGCCGATCCGATTGAGCGTGTTGACGTCGTTCGGATTGTCCTCGAGGAGCCGCTCGTACTCCTTGATCGCCGGCTCGATCTTGCCTTTGGCGACCAGCTTTTCCGCGCTGGCGATGACTTTATCGCGTTGAACCGCCATCTTCCTCGCTAGTGCCGAAAAGCAGCCTCGGCTCCTCCACCCCTTCGAACGACTTACGGTGAATCGGGCTGGGCCCGTACAGTTTCAGCGCCGCCTGGTGACTCTCGGTTGCGTACCCCCGGTTGTGCTTGAAATCGTAAACGGGGTAACGCGCATCATACGACTCCATCAACAGATCGCGATAGACCTTCGCGACGATCGAAGCGGCGGCGATCGAAACGCTGCGCCGGTCGCCTGCAATCAGCGGAATCTGCGGCATTTCGAGGGTCTCGAGCGTCACCGCGTCGAGCAGCAGCACATCGGGACGGACGGCGAGATCCTCGACCGCATGCTGCATGGCGAGCTTGCTCGCGCGGAGGATGTTGATGCGATCGATCGTCTCCGGCTCGACCACGCCGATCGAGGCGGCGCGTGCGTGCGAGAGGATCAGCCGGCAGATCGATACGCGGTCGTCGTGATCGAGGATCAGCTTCGAGTCTTTGACGCCGAAGAGCGTCGGCTCGGAGTCGAGGATGACGCACGCCGCGACGACCGGGCCGGCGAGGCAGCCGCGGCCGACTTCGTCCGTTCCGGCCACGCAGCGAAAACCAAAATCGCGGAGCCTGCGCTCGACCGCTGAGAGTTCAGCGACGCGCGCGAGCTCCGCGAAAAGGGAATCGTGGAGACGCTCGGATGGGGGGCGTTTACGGGACCGGGTTCGGACTTGAAGGGCCATCAGGCGACCAGCGTTCGGTACAGCCTCGGGCAACAAGCGGAGCCGGCCCGTGGCCGGCTAGCGCTGGCGCTTTTCTTCGATACGGGCCGCTTTACCACGCAGCTCGCGAAGGTAGTACAGCTTCGCGCGACGGACGCGGCCGTGACGCTCCACTTCGATCTTGTCGATGGTCGGCGAGTAGAGCGGGAACATACGCTCGACACCGATTCCGCCCGACACCTTGCGGACCGTGAACATCTGACGGGTGCCGCCACCCTTGCGCGAGATCACCACGCCCTGGAAGATCTGGATGCGCTCTTTGTCGCCTTCCTTGACCTTCACGTGGACCTTGACGGTGTCGCCCGGGTTGAACGGCGGGAGGTCGGTCCGCTTGATTTCAGCCGACTCGACGAGCTTCATGATTTCTGGCATGACTGAGTAACTCCGCTAATTTCGTGCAGCGAGCCCGCAAGCATCGCTGATTTTGGATGACACTGCAAGAGGTTGCCGCGCAGGCACACCTCGGCGGCTCGGGCTAGAACTTGCCGAGCCTGCGAAGAATTTCACGCGCTTCGTCGTCGAGCGCGGCCGATTCGAGAAGGTCGGGCCGCTTCTCGAGCGTGGCTCGCAACGCCTGCTCTTTTCGCCACTTCCGGATCTTCTCGTGATGTCCGGAAAGGAGAATGTCGGGCACGCGCCGCCCGCGCAACTCCTCGGGCCGCGTGTAGTGCGGATAGTCGAGCAGCCCGTTGAAGAACGAGTCTTCTTCGACCGAGCCGGTGTTGCCGACGACGCCGGGGATCAATCGTCCGATCGCGTCGGCCATCACCATGGCCGGCAGTTCGCCGCCGGAGACGACAAAGTCGCCGATCGAAATCTCCTCCGGCTGCAATGCTTCGTGCACGCGGTGATCGAATCCTTCGTATCGCCCGCAGAGAAAGACGACGTGCTCTTTCTCCTTCAGTTCGCGCGCGGCGTTCTGATCGAAACGCCGCCCCTGCGGCGAGGTCATGACGAGATGCCCGCCGCCGATCGCGTCGACGGCGCGAAACACCGGCTCGCCGAGCATCACCATCCCCGGCCCGCCGCCGTACGCTTCGTCGTCGGTCGAGCGGTGGCGATCGCTCGCGTAGTCGCGCAGGTCGTGCACGCGCACGTCGAGCCGCCCCTGTTTGATGCCGCGCGCGATGACTCCTTCCGCCACGAACGGGTCGAACATCCGAGGAAAGATGGTGACGAAATCAATGCGCATCGGCGGCAGTCGTCGCGTTCTGAGATCCTTCGCTGACGCTCGGGATGACGGTGGTGTGATTGCGTCGTGGCGTGCGCGACGTCGCTCGCCGCGATGCCGAGAACCGCGTGCTCACTCCGTGACCGCGTCGAGATCGTCGAGTCCCTCGGGCAACGCGACGGTCATGCGCTTCGCCTCGAGGTCGATCTCGGTGCAGAGGTCGGCCGCGAACGGCAGCTCGAACTCTTTTCCGTCGGCGCGCTTCACGTTGAGGAGAATGCCGCCGCCGCCTTCGTACGTCTCGGTGACGACGCCGCGCTCGCGCCCTTCGCCGTCGATGAGGGTGAGGCCGATGAGATCGTGCAGAAAATACTCGTCTTCATCGAGCTCGCGCGCTTCATCTTCGGGGATCTCGACCGTCCAGTTGTGCAGCGTCTGGATCTCTTCGGGCGAATCGATGGTGGCGAATTTCAGCAGCGCGCGGCCGGCGTGGATGCGCACGCTTTCGACCGCGACTTCGCGCATCTGCGCGTCATCGGGTGCCACGAGCGTCACCGATTCGAGATCGTCGAAACGCTCGATCGCATCGGTCCACGGCTCGACGCTCGCCTCGCCGCGAACGCCGTGCGCTTTGCGAATGATGCCGATGGCGATGCGGTCGGTCATGACGAAGCGACGGCCGGCCGCTAATCGACGATGTTCAGCGAGTAGTTGCGGCGCGTCTTCTGCCCCGCGGCGGCGAGCAGCGTGCGGATCGCACGCGCAGTGCGGCCCTGACGGCCGATGACCTTGCCGAGGTCGTCGGGCGCAACTTCGAGCTCGACGACGGTGCCCTGTTCGCCGCGCTGGTAGGTGCGGGTCGTCACCTCGTCGGGATTGTCGACGAGGGACCTGGCCACGAATTCGATCAGCTCTCGCATTGCTGTTCCCGGCGCGGGCGCCGAGGCGTTACTCCTTCGGCAGCTTCTTGAGGAGCGACTTCACGGTCGGCGAGAGCTGCGCGCCCTTGCTGACCCAGTAATCGACCCGCGCGCGGTCGATCTTCACGTCCGCCGGGTTCTTCTTCGGGTCGTAATGACCGATCTGCTCGACGGTTGCCGCGGACGGCGTCTTCAACGAATCCGACACCACCACACGGTAGAACGGAGCATGGGTCGCGCCCTGGCGGCGCAAACGAATCTTCAGCATGTGTTCAGTAACTCCTTGAGAGGTAAGCGCGGATGCTATCCGAGCTTGGCCCCGAACAACAGCGCCCCGTTGCGAATTCCGTTATGGGCGAGGCGTCGCCCC
>DASVUA010000642.1:0-4206 GCA_036387295.1 Thermoanaerobaculia bacterium
ACGATCCATTGTGCCGCGATCCTCTGTGAGCTCGAGCTGCATCAGTTTTTTCGTTTCGCCATCGTCGACCACGAACGTCACTGCCTGGCGGCCGGGCACGCGGTATGGCGCCGTGACGGCGCCGGGCACGATGCGCGTCAATGAAGAGCGCCGTTCATCCCATTGTGCGATATGACGCTCTTTTTCGTTCATGAACAGCACCCACCGCTCCTCGTCCATTCGCGTGAAGTAGCCGGCGGTTTTCACGTGAGGCAGTAATGAACGCTGTGGATTGCCGTCGTAATCGTGAAGCCAGACCGTCCCTTCGCGCAGCGTCATGAAGGAGCGGCCGTCTGTGGTCGTAGTCGGGCTGAAGCCGCGCGCATTGGTCAATGGGACGGCCCGGCCGCTCTGCAGGTCGTAACGGACGGCGTGCACACCGAGACCCGTTTCGCTGAGGTCTTCCGCTTCGGTGGTGTAGAGGAGCGATTGCCCGTCGGGGGAGAAGGATGGCTGATTGTCGTAGCCGGGGTGCCGCGAAATGTTCTCGAGCGCCGACACTGCAAAGCGCCCTTCGCGCATGTCGAGCGTACCGAGCCAGACCTCGGTCGTGAGCACCTGCGCCGTTGCGCCATTCGCCATCAGAAACGAGAGCAGCACCAGAAACGCGTTTCGCATCCGCCGATCATACGCACGCTCGCGGCCGACAATGCCGCCATACTTGAGGCACCGATGACTCAGCACGCATCTTCCCTCCCGCCGTCCACCGCTCCGGAGCCGACCTATGCCGAACGCGCACGCACGCTCGTCGAGCGCGAGATCCTCGGCACGCTCTCCACCCACTCGGTGAAGCACGCCGGCTGGCCGTTTGGTTCCGTGATGCCGTACGCGCTGACCGCGGATGGTGTGCCGATCTTCCTCATCAGCGGCATGGCCATTCACACGCAGAACGTGCTCGCCGATCCGCGGGCCAGTCTGCTCGTGATGCAGAGCGGCAATGCCTCCGATCCGCTCGGGCTGGCGCGTGCGACGCTTCTCGGCACCGTCACGCGCATCGATGCGGTGACCGACGATCTGCGGCAGACCTACCTCGCGCGGCATCCGAACGCCCGCCACTGGATCGACTACTCCGATTTCGGCTTCTTCCGGCTGGACGTGACGAACGTCTATTTCGTCGGCGGGTTCGGGGTGATGGGGTGGATCGCGAGCGACGATTACAGGAGCGCCGAGGCGGATCCGCTCGCGGATGCTTCGGCGCGCATCATCGAGCACATGAACGCCGATCATGCCGACGCGCTGCGCGAGATCACGCGGCAGTTCGGCAAGCTCGAGGCGGAGGAGACGACGATGGTGGCCTGCGACCGGCTCGGGTTCGTCGTTCGCGCCCGCACGGCGGACGGGATGAAAGGGCTGCGCATCGCGTTCACCGAAGAAGTTCGATCTGCCGAGGACGCGCGGCGGGTGCTCGTGGCGATGGTGAAGACCGCCCGCGGGTAGTTCAGAACGACGGCTCGACCCCGAGCTCGCGTTTCAATGCTTCGGCGAGGCGGCGGTAAGCGCGAGTGGCAGCGCCGCGGTCGTTCTGTTTTTCGTACGCGGTAATGAGATTGCGCGCGGCTTCTTCGTCGAGATCGTCGAGGGCGACGAGACGCTGGAACGTGTCGGCGGCGCCTTCGTAATCGTGCGCGGCCATGCGCGCGCGGCCGAGGGTGTCGAGAGCGCGCGCGTAGAGATCGCGGAAGCGCTCGCGCAGATCGAGATACCACTCGCCGGCATTCGCGTTTTCGAAAAAGGCACCGCGATAGAGCTCGACCGCGCGCGCGAGGCGCTCGGCATTGCGCGCGCGGATCGCGGCTGTGGCTTCGCGCTCGAACACCTCGGCGTCGAAGTCGAGGCCGCGCGAACGGTCGAGCGCGTACGTATCGCCGTCCACCACGATCCATTCCGCTGCGCCGAGGCCTTTGCGGAGGCGGTGAAGCGTGACGTGAAAATTGTTGCGCAGCTTCGACGGATCGGCGTCCGGCCAGAGCGCGGCGCCGATCTGTTCCTTCGTCCGGCCGGATGGATGGACGAGCAGGAACAGCAGCAGCTCGCGCGAGCGCGCCGACTCCTCTACCTGCACGCCGTCGCGGAAGATCTCGAGCGGCCCGAGTGCGCGCACGCGAAGTGGTGCGACCGGTGCGGTGCCGAGTGCGGCGGCTTGTTCGCGCGCGAGCGCGACCATCGCGTCGTACGACATCGCCGCGCCGGAGGCGAGAACGACGCGCAGCCGCTCGTTGTCGGCCGCTTCGCGAATGCGCGCGTTCTTCGTCTCCTCGAACGCCGCATCGCGCCCCGGACGCGCGCCAAGGTGCAGCCACGCGGCCGAAGCCGCGGCGAGGAGGCGCGTGCCGGTCTCGATCGAAACAGGCGACGACGCGCGATCGAGCAGCAACAGGCCGATGCCTTCGATGACCTGGGTGAGACCCCAGCGATCATCGAGCTCCGCGTGCAGCTCCAGCGCGCGGCGAAAGTGCCCGATCGCCTCGTCGCGCTTTCCCTGATGCAGTGCAACGTGACCCAACGCGGTGAGCGGATGGGCGATCGCGACTTTGTTGCCGAGCTTCACGCCGAGCGCGTGCGCTTCTTCGAACGCCGCGCGCGCCGCCGCCCACTCGCCTCGCAGCTGCGCGGCGAGGCCGGTCCAGTAGAGCGTGAGCGCGAGCCCGACGCCGCTGGCCTCGCGGCGCGCTTCGTCGAAGACCTTGCTCGCCGCGGCGTGCTCGTCGTCCGCGAAGGCGAGGGCGATGCCGAGGAGCGTTAGCGCGGCGGAACGGGCCCGCGCGTCGCCGCCGCGGCGCAACACCGCGACCGCCTCTTCGACGTGCGGATGGAGCGCGCTCCAGTCACCCTGCCAGACTGCCGCGTCTGCGAATGCGACCTGCGCCTTCGCCCGCACGACCTCGTCGACTTCCGCCGCGTCGCTCTGCGCCGCGCGCGCGATGCCGGCGGTGATGCGGCGACGTGCTTCGTGAAAGTGTGCGCGTGCGAACCAGTACCAATGCAGCGCGTACAGCAGGCGCAGCTCGACTTCGACCGTGAGATCGCGTTCGAAAACGGCGCGAATGTTGTCGATCTCCCTATCGACCGTGGCGATCGCCTCCGCGTCGACGGCGCCGGCAAAGAGCCGCGGCTCGAGCGTTTCGACGAGATTCGAAAAGTACGACGCGTGTGCGGCGCGCAGCGCGTCGCGCTCGCCCGCTTCGTCGAGCTTCTCCGCCGCGAACTGCCGAACCGTGTCGAGCAGGCGATAGCGCGAGCCTTCCGCGATGAGAAGCGATTTGTCGACGAGCGCGGAGAGATGCGTCAGCACATCGAGCTCGCCGCAGATCGCTTCCGCCGCTTCGAGCGAAAATGCCGCGCCAAACAACGCCAGACGGCGCAGCAGCAGTTGCTCGTCGGGGGAGAGCAGCCGGTAGCTCCAGTCGATGGTCTGGTGAATCGTCCGGTGGCGCGGCACGGTGCGCGAGCCGGAGGAGAGAAGGCGAAACGCGTCGTTGAGGCGCGCCACGATCTCCGGCAACGGCAGCACTTTCACTCGCGCCGCGGCGAGCTCGATGGCGAGCGGGATCCCGTCGAGCCGGCGGCAGATCTCTTCGACCAGCGGATCGTTCTCGAACGACGGACGGACGGCACGTGCGCGCTCGACGAACAACGCCGCGGCGTCCGGGAGCGAGAGAGGCGGCACGAGCCATGTCTGTTCGCCGGGAATGGCGAGCGCTTCACGCGTCGTGGCGACGATCGCGCTTTTCGCACAATGCCGCAGGATCTCCTCGGCGATGAACGCGCTGCCCTGCACGAGGTGCTCGCAGTTGTCGAGCACGAACAGCATCCTGCGGTCGCGCGCCGCGTCGATGACGACCTGCAGGACGTCTTCCGCCGCGAGCTGCCGTACACCCATCGCGTCCATGATCTGCTGCGCGATGAGCTCCGGATCGGAGAGCGGTGCGAGCTCGACCCACACCACGTCGTCGTAGGTCTCGCGGATGCGATGCGCGAGCTCGAGCGCGAGGCGCGTCTTTCCGCTGCCGCCCGCGCCGGTGATGCTGAGCATGCGGGCTCCCGCCGTGAGCCGGAGCGTCAGTTCATCGAGCTCGCGCGCGCGACCATGCAGGGGCGTGAGCGCGAGCGGGAGCCCGCTTCGGATGCGCCGGGGGAGCATTGGGAGGGATCATAGCGCGGCGCTTT
>DASVUA010000643.1:0-1862 GCA_036387295.1 Thermoanaerobaculia bacterium
TCATGGAGTTCACCGGACCTGGACTGCGCACGCTTTCGCTCGACGAGCGCGCTACGCTGGCGAACATGGCCACCGAATGCGCGGCGCGTACGGCGATCGTCGAAGCGGACGAAAAGACGTTCGAATGGATCGCCGCGATTCGGCCGGGCGTCGACGTCGAAACGCTCCGTGCGCGCGCCGTGTCGCCGGACGAAGGTGCCGAGTACGCGGGCGGCGTGCATCTGGTCGACCTCTCCATCATCCAGCCGATGGTCGCGCATCCGGGCGATCCCGATCATGGAATCGCCTCCGATCCGACCAACGGCGCGTTCATCGAAGAGATCGGCGACGTCAAGGTCGACATCGCGTACGGCGGCTCGTGCACGGCCGGCAAGATCGACGACTTTCTGTTCTACCACCAGGTGGCGAAAGAGGCGGTCGACGCGGGATTGCGCGTCAAGGAAGGCGTGCAGTTCTTCATTCAGTTCGGCTCGCAGGCCGTCGAACAGTTTGCCCGGGAGAACGGGCTGCTCGAGACGTTCGAGCGCGCCGGCGCGACGGTGCTCAATCCCGGTTGCGGCGCCTGCATCGGCTGCGGCCCGGGCGTCTCGGATGCTGGCGAGCAGGTGACGGTCAGCGCGATCAATCGCAATTACAAAGGCCGCAGCGGCCCCGGCCAGTTGTGGCTCGCGTCGCCGCTCACGGTGGCGGCGTCGGCGTTCACCGGCACCATCACCGCGTACGAGCCGGGGATGTTCGCGAAGCAGCGCGAGCTCGCCACAGCCGAATCGTGATCGGACACTGGCTCGGCGCGATGCCGCGCGAGGCGTTCCTGCGCGAGCACTTTCAACGCGCGCCGGTCGCGCAGCCCGCGCTGGGCCGCGCGATCGCGCCGCTGTTGACCTGGGCCACGATCGCGCGCCTCGTCGCCGCGCGCGCCGACATGCTCCTCGTGCGCAACAGCAAGTTGCGGCGCGAGGATCCGCCGTCGACGTTCGAAGAAGCGGAGCAGCTCTTTCGCGACGGCTATTCGATCGTGCTGCGGCAGTGCGAACAGCACGATCCGGGGCTGCGCGTCGTGGCCGATTCGTTCGCGCGCGAGCTGCCGGGAGAGGTGGTCGTGCAGGTGTACGCGACCCCCGGCGACTTTCACAGTTTCAGCTGGCACTACGACGTCGAAGACGTGTTCATCGTGCAGACCGCCGGGACGAAGGACTACTTTCTTCGCCAGAACACGATCAATCCCGAGCCGACGCTCGACGCGATGCCGAAAGACATGCAGTACGAGCGCGAAACGACCCCCACCGTCGGCACCACGCTCGCCGCCGGCGATTGCCTCTACATCCCGCGCGGCTGGTGGCACGTGGCAAAAGCAAAAGAAGACGCGCTCTCGATTTCCATCGGCGTCCTGGCGCCGAACGCGATGCGCCGCAACGCGCAGACGATCTGACAGCGCGCCATCCGCGCGTCTTTGGTGGAGCGGCGGGCTTTAGCCTGCCGGCAAGCAAATAGTCGGCGGGCTAAAGCCCGCCGCTCCACCAGAACGACCGCTCCACCTCACACGCCGCTCGAGCGCGGGCGCATCACCTTGGCCAGGTCCTCGGCGAAGCGGCGTGCGTCTTTCGGGTCGAGCGTCGCTACCGTCACCCGGATCGCCGGCGGGGAGGCGATGCGGTAACGCTCTCCTGCCTTCACGGCCCAGCCGAGCTGCAGGAGCGCCTGCACGGTGGCGCTTTCTTCCGCGACCGCGATCCAGACGTTCAGCCCTGACGCGCCTCGTGCGGCGATGCCGTGCTCGGCGAGCGCGCGCAGCAACGCCTCGCGGCGCTCCGCGTAGACGCGGCCGGCGCGCAACGTCACCCGGTCGCGCCAGATGCTGACGA
>DASVUA010000644.1:0-2693 GCA_036387295.1 Thermoanaerobaculia bacterium
CGCCGTCTCCTCGTATGCAGCACCGCAAAAGCCGGCGGACGCGAAGCCGGCGTTCGACCGCGCAAAGTTCGACATCCCATACGAACGCTTCGTGCTCGACAACGGCCTGACGCTGCTCGTGCACGAGGATCACACCGTGCCGGTCGTGGGCGTGCACGTCGCGTATCACGTCGGCTCGCGCAACGAGAAGCGCGGCAAGACCGGCTTTGCGCATCTGTTCGAGCATTTCTTCTTCAACGGCAGCGAGAACTATCCGCATGGATTCCGCGAGGCGATGGACGACCTCGGCGCGAACAACCGCAACGGCTCGACGACCCCGGACCGCACGAACTTCGTCGAAGACGTACCGGTCTCCGCACTCGCCCGCACGCTGTACCTCGAAGCCGATCGCATGGGCTTCCTCGCCGGCAACATCAACGACGCGATGCTCACGCGCGAGCGCGGCGTCGTGCAGAACGAAAAACGGAGCGGCGAAAACCAGCCGTACGGGCGCGCCTACTCGCGCATCGTCGAGATGATCTACCCCTACTCGCACCCTTACTCCTGGTCGACGATCGGGAGCATGGAAGATCTCGAGGCGGCGTCGCTCGACGACGTGAAGGAGTGGTACCGGACGTACTACGGCCCCAACAACGCCGTGCTCGTGCTGGCCGGCGACATCACGCCACAGCGCGCTCACGAAATGGTGAAAAAGTACTTCGGCGGCATCCCGCCCGGACCGCCGCTCGCGCGCGCCGAAGAGTGGATTCCACGCTTCGAGCGCAACGTGCGCGACGTCATGGAAGACCGCGTGCCGCAAACGCGCATCTATCGCGTCTATCACGCCCCGGGGTGGGGCGATCCGCGGCTCGATCATCTCAGTCTCGTGACTGAACTGCTGAGCGGCTCGAAGAGCGCACGCCTCGACCGCAAGCTGGTGTACGAGCAGGAGCTCGTCACCGACGTCAGCGCCTTCACGATCGAACGTGAGATCGCAGGCGCCCTCATCGTGCAGGCGACGGTCAAGCAGGGCGTCGATCCGGCCCGCGTCGAGCGCGAGATCGACAACGTCGTCGCCGACCTCGTGAAGAACGGCCCGGCCGCGGAGGAGCTCCGCCGCGCGCAGAGCCGCATCCTGTCGAGCTTCGTTCGCAGCAGCGAGAGGCTCGGCGCGTTCGACGGCCGTGCGGCCATCCTCGCGGAGAGCGCGATTCACGGCGCGACTCCCGACGCGTATCTCGATCGTCTCGAGACCGCCGCGACCGCGACCGCGGCCGACGTGCAGAACGCCGCAAAAACGTGGCTGGCGACGAATCACTACACGCTCGCCGTCGTCCCGTTTCCGCAGCTCACGCCCGGCAAGACCGAGGTCGACCGCAAAGTCCTCCCCACCCTCGGCGAAGCGCCGGAGGTGCAGTTTCCGGCGGTGCAGCGCGCCACGCTCTCGAACGGCATGAAGGTCGTGGTGCTCGAACGGCACAGCGTGCCGCTCGTCAATTTCGTCCTCGCCGTCGATGCCGGCCATTCGACCGATACCGCCGCGAAAGCGGGCCTGGCCAGCCTCGCCCTTGATGCGATGGATGAAGGGACCGCAACGCGCGACGGCTTCGAGATCGCGGATGACCTCGACGCATACGGCGCGCGGCTCACCACCGACACCCTGCTCGATCTTTCGCTGACGAATCTCGAAACGCTGGCGATGAACGTGCGGCCTGCGCTCGAGATTTTCGCGGACGTGGTGACGAAGCCGTCCTTCCCCGAAGGGAAAGTGTCGCTGCTGCGCACCGACCGCCTCGCGCGCATTCGGCAGGAACAGGCGCAGCCGAACGCCGCGGCGATGCGCATCATCCCGCGGCTCTTGTACGGCGAGAATCATCCGTACGCGAAACCGCTCACCGGCTCGGGCTACGAAACGTCGGTCAAAGCGCTGACGCGCGATGAGCTCGTGGCGTGGCATCGCACATGGTTTCATCCGAACAACAGCACGATGATCGTCGGCGGCGACATCACTCTGCAGCAGGCGGTGACGGAGCTCGAGCGGGCGTTCGGCACGTGGAAGCGGGGCGAAGTCGCGCGGCGCGTCGTGGCAGAGGTGCCGCGCAGCGCGGGGAAAAAGATCTACCTCATCGACAAGCCCGACGCGCCGCAGAGCGTGATCATCGCCACGCACGTCGCCGATCGCGGCGGCGCGGCGGACGACCTCGCGGTGGAAGTGGTGATGCGGAACTTCGGCGGCATGTCGACCTCGCGCCTGATGCGCAACCTGCGCATGGATAAGCACTGGTCGTACGGCGCAACAGCGTCGATCTCGGAAACGCGTGCGCAGCGGCCGTTCCTCGTCGTCGCGCCGGTGCAGAGCGACAAGACGAAAGAAGCGATCCTCGAAGTGTTGAACGAGCTGCGCGGAGTGGCGGGCACACGCCCGATCGAAGGAGACGAGTACGCGAGCGTGATGCGCAACCAGACCATGCGCCTTCCGGCCACGTTCGAGACCGTCAACTCCCTCACCGCCGCCGCGCTGCGCATGCACATTCTCGGCAGACCTGACGACTACTACGCCAACTACGCACGCAACGTCCGTACGCTGACCGCCGACGCGCTCAACGCGGCAGGAAAGAAAATCATCCATCCGGACGAAGTGATCTGGGTGATCGTCGGCGATCTCAAGAAAATCGAGCCCGGCATCCGCGAGCTCAACCTCGGCGAAGTGGTCC
>DASVUA010000645.1:0-5703 GCA_036387295.1 Thermoanaerobaculia bacterium
AATCGGCGGGCTAAGAGCCCGCCGCTCCACCAGACTTACGGCGCATCGGAACGTTGCCCTTCCACCGATGTCATCGTGAGCGAAGGGCGCTCCACCAAAAGCGCGCAACGCTACCGCAGGCGCATGTCGTCGAGCGTTACTTGGAGGTTCACGTCTTTGGCTACGGTGGCGAGGCGTTTGGACATGCCGGCGAGCTCGACGTCCTGCTCGAGTTTTTGGGCGAGGGTGATCTCGCTCTTTTTGCCGCTTTTTTTCATGGCCGGAACGTGCTCGTAGATGCCTTCGAGCGAGCCGTAACGTTGCAGCAGGTGCGCGGCGGTTTTGGGGCCGATGCCGCGGACGCCTGGGATGTTGTCGACGGCGTCTCCCGCGAGCGCGAGAAAGTCGACGATCTGTTCGGGCTTCACGCCGAATTTCGCTTCGACCGCGGCGGCGTCGAAGCGGACTTTGCGCGCGGGATCGGCGAGCGTGACGCGATCGCAGACGAGCTGCGCGAGGTCTTTATCCGAGGTGACGATCACGTAATCGGCGCGCGACTTCCAGGTGCGGTCGATGATCGTCGCGATGATGTCGTCGGCTTCGTAGCGCTCGTCGATGAACGCGGCGATGCCGAGCGCGCGCACCGCGTCGAGCGTCGGATCGACCTGCGCTTCGAGCTCCGGAGGCGACGCTTCGCGATGTGCTTTGTACGCGGGATAAAAGTCGTTGCGGAAGCTGCCGTTGAAGTGGCGGTCGAACGCGACGGCGAGGTGCGTCGGTTTTTCGTCGGCGAGATATTTCTTGAGGAAGGCCGCGAAACCGTACACCGCGTTCCGCGGGTTTCCGTCGCCGTCGACGATCGTCTTCGGCAGCGAAAACCACGCGCGGAACAGGTAGGGGCTCGCGTCAATCAGATGGACGGCAGGCATTGCTGCCGCACATCAGATCACACGCCGCTAGTCGGCCAGAACGATGCTGGACCACGGCATGGCGCGAACGGCCATGACTTTCGAGTCCATCTCGACCTGAGTCACGGTCGTGCCGAGCTCGCGCTGAAGATAGGCGACCTCGGTCGAGACCAGCGCGCTCTTGAGCAGGCGAGTGGCGGTTTTGCGGAGGTTCAGCTCGGAAACAGAGATCTTGGCGACACGTTCGGTCATTGGAGAATCCTTTCGCGTGACTGCGGTGGACAGGGCGTCGGTGAGGATGTGGGTTAGACGTGGACGCGGGCGTCGGTCTTGCGCGGGCGCGCTTCGGCGACGCGGATCGCGTTGCCGCTGAGATCCTGTCCGTCGAGACCTTCAATCACGGCGCGGCCGTGATCCGCTTCCGCGAATTCGCCGAACGCAAATCCTTTCGAAACGCCCGTGTTGTCCGTGACGATCTCGAGCGAGCTCGGCTCCCCGAATGGCACCACGAGATTTCTCAATTCCCCTTCTGTGACCGATTTTGGCAAATTCCCGAAATGTACTTTCATTCATGCTCCTCGTTCGACAAGAGAGGGCTGACGCATGACGGGCACACGTCGGGCAAACGGGTCGAACTTGGCTGGCTAAGAGGGGTGGGTCCGACGGCGGCAAGTCTTAGTTCGAGCCGCGTTGGCGGCCGAGGAGAGGTCCTCGGCGGTGCAAGTATAGAGGGTAACGCCGCGGCAGCGCCGGAAATTCGGCGGCGCGCGCTTTAACTCAGATCGCCCTGCACGAGCCAGGAGTCGTCGGGGAGCTCACCGCCGCGCACGGCAGCTTCGTAATCTTCGGTCAGCATTCGTACGGCGCGGCGCAATGCTTCTGCTTCGGATGCCGCAAGACGCGACGTGTCGCGAGGATGTCCGCCGTCAGCCGTTTTGACGAATTCGGTCATCTCGAAGCTGTACGGCTCCATCCGCTTGCCGTCGTAGTAAATGCGGATCCGCACCGGCTGCGACAGCACTCCGATCCGCACACGGACTTCGCGAACGAGTACCTCGGCTTCAGTGACAGTTGCGGAGTAAACGCCGGCCAGCAGGTCGTCGAACACGCCCATCGCGTCTCCCGCCGCGTCAGCGCAGCGGTTCCCACGCGCGAACGAGGTTCAGCGATTCGGTTCCTTCAGGCCACGCGCTCGCGGCCAGGTAGTAGTAGCCGTCGCCGAGGCGGCGGAACTTCGCGGCGAGATCCGTGACGCTGCGGCAGACGCCTGCACGTCCACGTACGCCGGCGCGCTCGAGGCGATTGCCGGTTCGTTCGGCAACGCTCTCAAAAACATGGATTTCCTCGAAAGACTGGTTCAAAGCATGCACCTCTGGACGTCGCTCCTTTCACGATCGGGGCCTGTTTTCGCGCGGCTGGCGAAAACCCCTCCTTTGCGTCCCGTTTTGAAGCTCATTCCGAGGCTCGGGCCAGCGTTTCAAAATAACTCTGCGCCGATCTTGCACTACGTCCCTCCGCACCAGACTGGCTGGCCCCTCGGCCTGTCAGGGAAAGGAAAACAGATGAGATTGAAAACACGATCCACAGCGGTGTCATCCATGTTGCTCGCGCTTCTGCTCGCAACGACTCCTCTCGCCGCGCAGTCGCGCAGCGACCGGGAGAAGATGGCGGCGCAGACGCAGTTGGCGGCCGCGGAGGCCGCGGTTGCTTCGGCTGAAGCAGCCGGAGCTTCGACGAGCTCCACCTCGTACTACAACGATGCAATCGCCCGCCTGACCGAGGCGCGGACGAACTGGAACAGCAACAACGCGAGATTGCGTGAAGAAGCAGGCCGCCGCGCCATCGAAGCGCGTCACGCCGCCGCGGCCGCGGAAGCCGAGGCGCTGCTGCTCACGGCAAACGCCGAAATCAGGAACCTGCGCAACGACATCAACCGCTTCGGCGGCAGCGCCCCCGCGGTCGAGCTGTATGAGCCGCCGACCACCGTGAGCCGCGGCGCGACGCCGGGAGACAACATCAATATCGCGGAGACCGCGATCCGCACGGCACGTTCCGCGGGCGGCGAAGGCTTTGCGGCGCAGGAGCTCGAGCGTCTCGAAAACGCGCTCGACACCGCACGCACGCTGGCGAAGAACAACCGCCAGGCCGACGCGGCCAATCACATCGCGTACATCACGGCCATGCGCGCCCGCGAGATCGAATTCACGGCGCGCCACAACGTGGTGAGCCCTCGCCTCCCCGACCTGCGCGGCGAGCGTACGCGCCTCGCGCAGCGTGAGGCCGACACCCGCGCACTCGAAGAACAGCAGCGCCGCCTCGCGGCGGAACGCGAAGCCGAGGCCTTGCGCCAGCAGCTCGCAGCCCAGGCCGCGAACCGTCAGGCCGAACAGGCGGAAATCGAACGTCTTCGCCAGCAGGTCGCACAGACGGAGACGCAGTTCCGCGCCCGCCTCGAGGAAGATCGCACCGCGCGTCTCGCCGCCGAGACCGCGCTCGATGACCTCATCCGCCGTTATGAAGCCGCACTCGCCAGCACCAACAGCTCGGAAGTCGAAGCGCTGCGCCGCCAGGTGGAAGATCAGTCGCTCGCCTTGCGCTCGCTGCAGGAGCGGGAGCGTCTCAGCGAAACGTCGCTCACGAACCAGATCGGCAGCCTCGAGCAGTCACTGCAACGCGAGCGCGCCGAAGGCCGTCTCACCGCGGACGTACTCGCGCAGCGTGAAGAAGAACTCCGCCGGCAGCGCACCGAGCTGCAGCAGTTGCAGACGCAGCGCGAAGAAGCGGAGCGCAATCGCGCCACGGCGATCGCAGAAGCGGAGCGGAGACGCGCGGCCGCCGAGACCGAAGCCGCCCGCCTGCGCGAGCAGGTCGCGCAGACGTCGGCCGAGCTCAGCGACGCGCGGCAGGAGCTGACGCGCCGCGACGCCGTCACCACGCAGCGCATGACCGCCATGCAGCAGGAGCTCTCGAAACTCGCGCAGACGCGCACCAGCGAGCGTGGCTTCATCGTCACGCTGCCGGGCCTCTTCTTCGATTCCGGCAAGTCCGCACTCAAGCCGGGCGCGCGCAACACGCTCGCGAAAATCGCCGACCAGCTCCGCACGAGCACGGACGCCGCGATCTCGATCGAAGGTCACACCGACAGCGTCGGCAGCGATGAGTTGAATCAGGCGTTGTCCGAGAAGCGCGCCGCTGCCGTTCGCGATTACCTCGTCAGCCGTGGCGTCACCGCCGCGCGCGTCGAGATCACGGGTCGCGGCGAAAGCGCTCCCGTCGCGTCGAACGACACCGCGGCCGGCCGGCAGCAGAATCGCCGCGTCGAGCTCGTGATTCAGCAGCAGCAGTAACCACCCGTAGTCGTCTTCGAAAAGCGGCGGGCGCAAGCTCGCCGCTTTTCGATGTCTGGAGGATTCCGATGGCGCCCCAGGATGAAGGCCGCTTTTACGACCTGCTCGAAACTCTCTTCAAGGAAATCGATCAGGAACAGGTACGCGCAGAAGTGCTCGCATTCCGCGGAGAGAAGCCCGACGCGACGCGCGAACAGCTGGCCGATGAGATGACGAAGAAAGCGGCGAGACGCGTCGCCACCGTCGGCGCCGCGGCAGGAGCGGCGGGCGGTCCGCTCGCGATCCTGGCGATGGCTCCCGACATCTTCAACCTCGTGATGCAGCAGAGCCGCCTCGTGCTCTCGATCGCGTTTCTCTTCGATCAGAAAGCGGACGTGAATCGCCGGTTCAAAGAAGTGCTCGCGACGCTCGCCGTCGCAACCGGCGCCTCGGGCGGAGGGCTCGCCACACGGGTGCTCGTCGCCAAAGGGCTCGAGCGCGCTGCCGCCGCGAAGCTCGCGCGCAAGATCTTCGGCCGCTTCCTCGCCCGCAGAGTGGCGAATCTCGCACCCGTCCTCGGCACGATCGCGGGCGGTACGTTCAACTACCTCGCGATGCGTGCGGTCGGCAAAGCGGCGCTGGCCTTCTACTCCTCGGAATCGCGCTAGCGGTCAGCGATCAACGTACTTCATGCTTCGTTCGCTGTAACGCGGCCCCGCGATCGCGGACGGCGCGAGCGCTTCGTCGAGCCACGCCATTTCGTCCGCGCCCAGCGTGAGATTCACGGCGGCGATGTTCTCTTCGAGATACGTGCGCCGCTTCGTCCCCGGAATCGGCACGACGTCGTCGCCTTTCTGCAGCAGCCATGCGAGCGCGATCTGCGCCGGTGTCGCGCCGTGCTTCGACGCAATCTCGCGCACCACGCCGGCCGCGCGCATGTTGGCGTCGAAGTTCTCACCCTGAAACCGCGGATCGCCGCGGCGGAAATCGCCTTCCGGATACTCCTCCGCGCGTTTCACGTTGCCGGCAAGAAACCCGCGCCCCAAAGGGCTGAACGGCACGAGGCCGATCTTCAGCTCGCGCAACAGCGGAATGATCCGCTCTTCGAGATTGCGCTCCCACAACGAGTATTCGCTCTGCAGTGCGGTGACGGGATGGACGGCGTGCGCGCGGCGAATCGTCTGCTCGCCTGCTTCCGACAAGCCGAAGTACAGCACCTTGCCGGCCTGTACGAGCTCCCCCACCGTCCCGGCGACGTCTTCGATCGGCACGTCAGGATCGACGCGGTGTTGATAGAGCAGATCGATCGTCTCGATGCCGAGCCGCGTCAACGAGCCATCGACCGCCTGACGGATGTTCCGCGGCCTGCTGTCGACGCCGGTCATCTTTCCGTCTTCGATCTTCCACCCGAACTTCGTCGCGATCACGAGGCCCTTCCGCCGGCCGCGCAACGCACGGCCGAGAAGCTCCTCGTTGCGATAGGGGCCATA
>DASVUA010000646.1:0-3107 GCA_036387295.1 Thermoanaerobaculia bacterium
GCGTACGAAGTCCTCGGATGGGGCGGTTACTGGGCGTGGGATCCGGTCGAAAACGCGTCGCTGCTGCCGTGGCTCACGGCCACCGCGGCGCTGCACTCGATCATGGTCGTCGAGCGCCGCGGAATCCTCAAAGGGTGGACCATCACGCTCGTGCAATCGACGTTTCTGCTCGTCATCCTCGGCACGTTCATGACGCGTTCGGGCGTGTTCAATTCGGTGCACTCGTTCACGCAGAGCGCCATCGGCCCGACCATCCTCGCGTTCCTCGCCGTGGCGTTGCTCTTCTGCGTCGGCCTGCTCGCGTTCCGCATCGACAAGCTCGAAAGCGAAGGGCGCATCGAAGGGGCGGCCAGCCGCGAGGCGATGTTCCTCGTCAACAACCTGCTGTTCGTGCTGCTCACGTTCACGGTGCTGATCGGAACCGTGTTCCCGCTCGTCGTCGAGGCGGTGAACGGAAAGCAGATGAGCGTCGGACGTCCCTACTTTGACAGCATGGTCATTCCGATTGGCGCGGTGCTGCTGTTCGTGCTCGGCGTCGGTCCCGCGCTGCCGTGGGGACGCGCGACGGGCGAGCAGGTGAAGAAAGCGCTGCTGCCGCCGATCGCCACCGCGCTCGTCTTCGTGGCCCTCGGCTACTTCGCGAATGTCCGCAGTTTCTGGACCTTGCTGACGATTGCGTTCGGCGGTTACGCGGCGCACGTGACGCTCGGCCAGATGTTCCTTCCGATGCTGCAGCGGATGCGCCGCGGCGATTCTGCCGGCGCGGCATTCGTCGAAGCGCAGCTCGTGCGCGGACGCCGCCGCTTCGGCTCGTACATCGTGCACGCCGCGGTCGTCGTGACGTTCATCTGCATCGCGGTCAGCAGCTCGATGCGCCAGCAGACGGAGTTGCACTTTACGAAAGGGCAGACGCAGCAGGTCTCCGGGTTCGACGTGACGTTCCTCGGCGCCGACGAACGGACCGAGCCGCATCGCACGTCCATCGTCGGACGCTTCGCGGTCGCGCGCGAGGGGAAGCAGGTCGCGACCCTCGAGCCGCGCATGAACCAGTACGAAGGAATGCGCGAGCCGATCGGTACGCCCGACGTGCACACCACCGCCGCGGGCGATTTCTACCTCGCGCTCAGCAACATCGATCTCGCGAATCAGACCACCAGCATCACGGTGTTCGCCGCGCCGCTCGTGGTCTGGATCTGGATTTCGGTGATCGTGATGGGCCTCGGCGCATTGTTCGGGCTCATCCCTTCGCGCCGCACGCGCGCGGCCGTGAGCGAAGCGCCGGAACGCATTCCTGAAGCCACTCCGGAGACCGCGTGAACCGCAGCGTCCTTTTCGTCGGGATCGCCATCGCCGCCGTGCTGCTCGGCGTGCTGTTTCTCGGCCTCGGCAAGAACCCGAATGAGATCCGCTCGCCGCTCATCGGCAAGCCCGCACCGACGTTCACGCTGCGCGAAGTCGGCACCGGCCGCGCCGTCGATCTCGCAGCATTGAAAGGAAAGCCGGTCGTGCTCAACTTCTGGGCGACGTGGTGCGCACCCTGTTGGGACGAGCATCCGGTGCTCGTCGCGAATGCGCGCAGGTTCCAGCCCGACGTGCAGTTCCTCGGCGTCGTCTTCCAGGACGACGAATCGAAAATCCTCGGCTTCCTGCAACAGCGCGGCTCCGGTTACCCCACCGTGGTCGACGACAAAGGGAAGACCGCGATCGCGTACGGCATCGGCGGCGTTCCCGAAACCTTCTTCCTCGATGCCAACGGCATCATCGCCGCGAAGTACAACGGTCCAATGTCCGCCGACGTCCTGCAGGCGAACCTGCAGAAAGTGATGCGTTGATGAGGCCTGTTTCGGGATGACACGATTCACGATCCTTTTCGCGCTCCTCCTCGCGACCGCTTCGCTCTTCGCCCAGCAGCCGGCGCTGAAAGTTCCTGACGCCGCGCAGTTCGTCGGGCAACCGCAGGGCGCGCCGCTCACCGGAGCGAACCTCGCGCGCGAGACCCAGAGACTCGGCGGGCTGTTGCGCTGCCCTGTGTGTCAGGGCATGTCGGTCGCGGACTCGCCGTCCGAGATGGCGGTCAACATGAAGGGGCAGGTGCACGAGCTGCTCGCGCGCGGGTACACCGAGGAGCAGATCCTGAAGTACTTCGAACTGTCGTACGGACAGTTCGTGCTGCTCAAACCGAAATTCGAAGGCGTCACGAGCATGGTGTGGCTGCTTCCGCTGATTGCGCTCGCGATCGGCGCGGTCCTCCTCGTCGTGACGTTTCGCAGACTCGTGCGCGCGCCGATCGCGTCCGCGCCGCCGCCCCCGATGACTCCGGAAGAAGACGCTTACGTGGCGCGCGTGCGCGACCTCGTCAGCGGAGGTAAGCCTTGAACGCACCAACCGACTGGGGCACTGCCGTCGCGATCCTCGCGGCCGGCCTGATCCTCGGCATGCTCTTCGTCTATTTTTTCAACAAGCGCCGGCAGACCTTCAGCGAAGACCTCGTGCTGAAAGACCTCCAGGCCAAACGCGACCTGCTCGTGCAGCAGTTACGCGATCCGGCCGTCGACGGCGACGAGCGGACGCGCCTCGAGCTCGAGACAGCCCACGTGCTGCGGCAGCTCGACGAACATCGCGCCACGACCGGCGTCAGTGAAGCTGCCGCCGCGCCGGCCGCGCCGATGAATCCGGCCATCAAAGGCTTTCTCTGGGGCGCGAGCTCGGTCGCGGCACTCGTCGCGCTCGGCTACTTCGTCATGCAGCAGGCGAAACCGCGCGAAGCGGGAGGCTCGCTCACCGGCGGCTTCGAATCGGGCCAGCCACAAACCCAGGCACAGGTGCCCGGCGCGCCGCAAGGGCAGCGCCCCGATCCCGCCGTGCAGCAGCTCGAAGCGGCGGTGCAGAAAGACCCCGAGAACCTCGAGCTGCGGAACGATCTCGCGCAGGCGTACCTGCAGCGCGAGAACCTGATGGGCGTGTTCGAGCAGACGAAGTTCGTGCTCGCAAAATCGCCGAACGACAGCCGCGCGCTCACTCTGCAGGCGCTTGTCCGCATGGCCATGGGCGATGCGGATGACGCAACGCGGATGTTGCAGCGGGCGACGCAACTCGATCCGAAAAAC
>DASVUA010000647.1:0-2702 GCA_036387295.1 Thermoanaerobaculia bacterium
GGCGGGCTTTAGCCCGCCGAGCAATCGTCGGCGGGCTGAAGCCCGCCGCTCCACCAAACTGCGTGTTTTCGCAAACGCCTCAATTCGAGGCGCCGAGGTTCGTTTCGCCGACGAACCACTCCGTCAACGCTTCCTTGGCCACGTCCTCGGAGACCACATGCTTTCCTTCGAACTCGATGAACTCGACTTCGTAGCCTGCCGCATCGATGGCCCTGGCGATGGCGCGCGAGGTGTCGATCGGAAGCACGTCGTCGCCGGTGCCGTGCGCGAGGAAGACATGCGGCTGTCCGCTCGTACTGCGCAGCCGCACGAAGCCGGGCGAGAACGCCATCACGTGCGTGAAGAGATCGCCGTTCATCAGGCCGAGGGAGAGGGCGGTCGTGCCCCCATCCGAGAACCCGCCGATGGCGACCCGTTTCGGATCGACGGAATGACGCTCGAAGACGTACGCCAATGCACGGTCGAGAAAAATGACGTCCTTGCCAAGGCGATCGAGAGGATCGGCGGCGACATCGCGCTTCGCGATCTCCCACGTATAGCTGCGCGAATCGGGAACGACCACGATCGCACCGATGTCGTCGGCGAACGATTGCACCTTCCGCAGGATCGTCTCGCCGTCGTCGAGCGAGCCGTGCAGCATGAGGATCAGCGGCGCGGGGGTGGCGTGCTTCGCCGGCACGTAATACCAGCCGTCGCGCAGATCGCCGCTGGCGAGATTCAGTTTCTGCAGGCCGGTCGCGCTGGAAGGCGATGCGACCGGTTTCGGACGAGCGTAGATCCGGCCCAGTTCCCCGAGTTGAAACCCGCCGGTCTGCGGTTGCGGCGCGGTCGCGCAACTCGTGAGGGTGAGCGTTGCGGCAAGGGCAAACAGCAAGTGGCGCGTGGTCATCGTGCTCGCAAGCTACGGCGGCGCAAGGCGGCGGCGGTGACGTGCGGATGTGGAAGCGGTGGACGAATTGTTTCGAAGTCTTCGCCTCGCGCGGCGGCGCGACTCGAGCCATCCCGCGAAGCGAGCCATTCGTCCCACTGGAGCGGCATTTCGCCCGTGCGAAACCCTCCTTGCTCCCTGGCAACCGTTTCTTTACCGAGACCGATGCAACTTTTCCCTCGCTCGACCGTTGCGCCCGGCACGTCAAGTGCTACTACGTCGGCGTGATGAGCCGTTCGAAGTGGTTGCGCCGCCTCCTGGTCGGCATGTGCGCCCTTCCGGTCGCCGGAACGCTCCTCAGCCTGAGCCGCCGCCGCACGCACTGGTTCTTCCGGGTCTGGGATTTCCCGCGCGTGCAGATCGCGGCGGTTGCCGCGGTCGGAGGAACGTCGTACGCGCTCCGTTTTTTTCGCGGCTCGGCGGCCGATTTCGCGGTGCTGCTGCCGACGACCGCGGTCCTCGCCTGGCAGTGTTACCGGATCCGCACCTACACGCCGCTGGTAAGCCCCACCGTGCTCCGCGTCCGTCCGGAGGAAGCCGATGCGGAGAATCGCATCACGCTCATGATGACGAACGTGCTGATGGAGAACGATCAGCACGCGCGGCTCGTGGCGGCGGTCGAGCAGGCGAACCCCGACGTCGTCCTTGCCGTCGAGATCGACGACCGGTGGCACGCCGCGCTCGAGCCGCTCTTCGTGCGCTATCCCTACGCGGTGCGCTGCCCGCAGAACAATTACTACGGCATGGTGCTCCTCTCCCGCTTTCCGCTGGTCGAGCCGAGAGTCGAGTACCTGGTGCAGGACGACATCCCTTCGATTCACACCGGCGTGCGGCTGAAAAGCGGCGTCCAAGTGACGCTGCACGGCCTCCATCCGCGGCCGCCTGAACCGCTGCGCGATCAGCCGTCATCGCCGCGCGACGCGGAGCTGGTCGTCGTCGGCAGGATGATCGGCGACGACAAAGACACGCCGACGATCGTGGCCGGAGATCTGAACGACGTCGCCTGGTCGCCCACGAGCGAGCTGTTCGTCCGGTTGAGCGGCCTGCTCGATCCACGTGCGGGACGCGGCTTCTACAACAGTTACAACGCGAAGAGCCGCCTCTTCCGCTATCCGCTCGATCACGTCTTCCATTCGAAGCACTTCAAGCTCGTGCGCATCGAACGCTGTCCGTCGGTCGGCTCCGATCACTTCCCCATCCTCATCGAATTGCAGTACGTTCCGACCGCTGCCAGCGAGCAGGAAGGGTCGAAAAAGCGGCCCGGCGACGAAGAGATCGCGGATGAAAAACTCGAGCAGGAAGCAGAGGACGCCGCCACCGGCGCCGATCGGCCGCGGGAGTGACGAATGCCGCGCGAAATGACGGATCGAGCCTGATGCGCATCGCGGCCTGGCTGGTCCACATCTACACCGCGTCGGGGATTCTCTTCGCGCTGCTCGCGGTGCTCGAGCTCTGCAAAGCACAACCGGACGCGCGGATGGTCTTCGTCTGGCTCACCATCGCCGTGCTGATCGACGCGACCGACGGTCCGCTCGCGCGCCGCGTCGAGGTGAAAAAAGTGCTGCCGCAGATCAGCGGCCGCACCATCGACGACATCGTCGATTTTCAAACGTTCACGTTCATCCCCATGCTGCTGGTGGCGAGAATGGAGTGGGTGCCGCAACCGGTGCTGCTCTTCGTCGCCGCGCCTCTCATCGCCAGTCTTCTCGGCTTTTCGAACGCCGGCGCGAAGGACGAATCGGGCGGCTTTTTCCTCGGCTTTCCTTCTTACTGG
>DASVUA010000648.1:0-2071 GCA_036387295.1 Thermoanaerobaculia bacterium
CCGCCGCACTCCAAACTGAAACGCGAGCTGCGCGCGTCGCCTCAGCTCACATGCTGATGCACGACCGCACCAGCGCGCTGAGCGCGCTGATGTCGAACGGCTTCGGCAGGAACGCGCAGATCCCGGAGTTCACCGCCACGGCGAGCTCGGGATCGCGGTTTGCGCTGACCACGATGACCGGCATGCCTTTCAGCACGTCATCGACCTCGCGTTCGCGGAGGACGTCCCACCCTGAGAGCACCGGCATCATCAGATCGAGCACCACCACGTCGGGACGCGCGGAGCGCATCAGCTCGAGGGCGTCGCGTCCATTTGCCGCTTCGAGGAAGTTGTATGCGACCTCTCCGCGCTTCAACGCGGCGATGATCATTCTCCGAATGCTCGGATCATCGTCCACCACGAGCACGTTGAATGTACGAGCGGATACTTCCACGGCGGGGGAATTATGCCGTAGATCGGCCGTTCTTCGCTGTGCTGTCTGAGACCGGGATGAAAGTCGCCGTTGCCATGTCCGGCGGAGTCGATTCGTCGACTGCCGCGTACCTCCTGAAATCGCAGGGGCATGACGTCGTCGGCTTGTCGATGCAGATGTACGACAACCTCAACGCTGCCGAGACGACGTACGGCGGATGCTGCACGATCGACGATCTCGCCGACGCGCGCCGTGTCGCGTGGCGGCTCGAGATCCCGCACTTTACGCTCAACATGGAGGCGAACTTTCACGAGAAGGTCGTCACCCCGTTCGTGCAGGGCTATCTCTCCGGCACGACGCCCAGCCCGTGCGTGCTCTGCAACACGCACGTGAAGTTCGAGACCTTCCATCAGAAAGCCATCGCCATCGGTGCGCAGAAAATCGCCACCGGCCACTACGCCCGCATCACGCCCGAAGATGGCCGTTTCGCGCTGCGCAAAGCGCTCGATCTCGCCAAAGACCAGTCGTACTTTTTGTTCGAGCTGTCGCAGGCGCAGTTGTCCGAAGCGCTCTTTCCGCTCGGCGAGCTGACCAAGCCGCAGGTCCGCGAGATCGCCGAGGAGGCCGGGCTTTCCGTCGCCCGCAAGAAAGAGTCGTACGAGATCTGCTTCGTGCCGCAGAAAGACGGCTACGGAAAGATCGTCGAGCGCGAGGCGGGAATGCAGCCGGGCGAAGCGGCGGGAGAGATCGTCGATACCGACGGCAACGTCGTCGGCACGCACGACGGCTACTACCACTTCACGGTCGGACAGCGCCGCGGCCTCGACCTCGGCGGC
Source organism: Thermoanaerobaculia bacterium (assembly GCA_036387295.1). Taxonomy (GTDB): domain Bacteria; phylum Acidobacteriota; class Thermoanaerobaculia; order Gp7-AA8; family Gp7-AA8; genus QHVT01. The sequence goes on from DASVUA010000648.1 coordinate 1,249, forward strand.
GCGGCGGAGCGTACATACGTCGTCGATGTGAATCCATTCACGAAACGGGTGACCGTCGGCGCCGCGTCGCTGCTCGAAAAAGACGAGCTGATCGCGCAGCGCGTGCACTGGATCAGCGGCGAGACGCCCTCAGGCCCGATCGAAGTGCAGGCGCGCGTCCGTTCGCGCATGGCCGATGTCGCCGCGACCGTGACGCCGCTCGAGGGTGGTCGTGCGCAGGTGACGTTCGCGCAGAAGCTGCGCGCGGTCGCACCCGGTCAGGCGGTCGTCTTCTACCAGGACGATCTCTGCCTCGGCGGCGGCTGGATCACCCGCTGACCGGTTTTTTGCATGCTCGCTTCTCTGCACAGGAGAAGGAGAGATATATGGCAAAACGGATTTCAACCATCATGGGGCTCGGGTTCCTCCTCGTCGGCATCATCGGTTTCATCGCGCCGTCCATGCTCGGCATGCATCTGTCGGTCACGCACAACGTCATTCACCTCGTGACCGGTGCGGCCTCGCTGTACTTTGGATTGAAGGCGTCGCTCGGTGCGGCTAAGACGTTCTGCATCGCCTTCGGCCTCGTCTACCTGCTCCTCGGCGTCGCAGGGTTCGTGGCCGGCGATCATTCCGCTCCCGGAGTGCCGGGACCCATGACGCGCGGATGATGAAAGTGATCCCCGGCGCGTTCGAAGTCGGCACCGCCGATCACGTCGTGCACGTGCTCCTCGGCGCCATCTATCTGCTCGGCGGCCTCACGACGCGCACCGTGCGCGAACACACCGCGCGAGCCTGACGCAATGGAACGGTGGAGCGGCGGGCTCTCAGCCAGCCGACGTGT
>DASVUA010000649.1:0-3497 GCA_036387295.1 Thermoanaerobaculia bacterium
CCAGCACGAACTCGAGCGTTCCCTGGATGCCGGAGAGCGGCCCACGCAGGTCATGAACGATCTGCGCCGTGAAATCGGACTTTGCCTGTTCGGCTTCGCGCTGCTGCGTCACGTCTTCGAACGACAGCGCAACGCTCGGCCCGTCGCCATCGTCGGTACGCATGATCCGATCGACGCGGAAAACGCGTCCTTCGATCTCCACGTCGAGCGTCTTCTGCTCGTCACCGTCGACAAAGAAATCCTGCAGCCAGCCGCGCTCGCCGGCGACGGCGCGCGCCGCTTCCTTCAACCACGAGGTGGCGTCCGAGCCGAACGATTGCTCGAACGCCCGATTGCGGTAACGCACGACACCGTCGTCACCGACGACGGCAATGGACGATGCAAGGTGATCGAGCAGGGAGAGGGCGAACGTCATCAGGGCACCGTAATGGCGCGCTCTTGCTGCAGCTTCGCCAGGATGAAGATCGTGTTGAAGGGATCGAAGGGGCTGAGGATCATCAGCTTCTGCACGTCCATCCGGCCGTCGATGAGCGACACCAGATAGCCCTCCTGTGCGTCGAGGTCGAACTTGTCGAAGTTCGTCAGAAAGTCGGCGCTCAGTTTCGGCACTGCCTGCAATCCGCGCGGATGAGCGAGGAAATCGCGGACGATCGTGTTGCGGATGATCTCGACGTAACCGCGCAGCGCGAGATCGTCGCTGTAAACACGCCGCGCTTCGAGCAGCTTCGTGTACGTGTGCCATAGCCCGTTCTGCTTCACCGACTCGCCGACCAGGCGAGCCCATTTAGGCGTCGGGGGGGACATGGGGGGAGCGGACATTTTTGTGGCGGAGATTCTAACTGTTGTCGGTCGAGGGTAGACGTTCGACGGCTGTCGGGCATCTGCCATGGTTTCGCCCGGCCCGACATCGCCGACCACCGACAACCAATCGCGCCCCGGGATGACTTCCCCCCTCGCGCATGGTTAACTTGCCGCGTGACCGACCACACGCTCGATCGCGTACCCGATCAACCCATCCTTCCCGCGGCGCCGCCGTCGCGCCGCAAGTCGCGGCTGCTCATCCTCCTCGTTGCGGCGGCGCTCGGCATTCCGGCCGGCTTTCTCTTCGCGCACGCGGTGCGGATGCCGGTGGTGAAGAAGCTGGCCGATTACCAGCCGGCGATCATCACGCGCATTTACGACCGCCACGGCGTGCCGTTCGCCGAGTACTCGATCCAGAAGCGGATCGTGGTGCCGAAACGCGACATGTCGCCGCTGTTCGTGCAGGCGGTCATCGCTACCGAGGATTCGGAGTTCTACAAGCACGGCGGCGTCGATCCCAAAGCGATCGCGCGCGCCGCACTGAAAGACATCATCGAGCGCCGCCACGCGCAGGGCGCGTCGACGCTCACGCAGCAGCTCGCAAAGCAGGTCTTCCTCACGCCGGAGAAAACCTTCCGGCGCAAGATCAACGAAGCGTTTCTCGCGGTGCAGATCGAGAAGGATTTCACGAAGGATCAGATCTTCGAGCTTTACGCGAACCAGGTGTACCTCGGCCATGGCGCGTATGGCGTCGAAGCGGCCGCGCGTCTGTACTTCGGCAAGCATGCGAAAGAATTGACGCTCCCCGAGGCGGCTGTGCTCGCGGCGTTGATCCGCTCGCCGATGTACTACAGCCCGATGACGCACCCCGACCGCGCCACGATGCGCCGCAATTACGTGCTCGGGCGGATGTTCAAAGAGAAATTCATCACGCGCGAGCAGTACCAGCAGGCGCTCACCGCGCCGATCGTCCTCGGCACGTACAAAGAAGAAGCGCCGCGCGTCGGCGCCTATTTTTCCGAGCAGCTCCGCCAGTACATCGAGCAGAACGAAAAATTCGGCGCGGAAGAGCTCTACAACAGCGGCCTCAAGGTCTACTCGACGCTCGACCTCAAGATCCAGCAGATCACCGAAGCGGCGTTGCAGCGCGGCCTGCGCAGATTCGACAAACGGCGCGGATTCCGCCGTCCGACGCGCAATCTCGTCACCGAAGGCCTCGACCCGGAGTCGTATCGCGATCCGAGCTGGAGCAACGAGGCCGCGGCCATCGACCGGCTCTACCCCGTCGTCGTCCTCGACGTGACGAAAGACAAGCTGACGGTGCGGATGCCTCGGGAGCGCATCGAGCTCGATCCTGACGCGTGGGCCTGGACCAAGAAGAAATCGATGCAGGGCGTGCTCAAGCGCGGCGACCTGATTCACGTCCTGCAGGCCGAAGATCCGAAGACCAAAGCGCGCAAGTGGATGTTCGACCAGATGCCCACCGTACAGGGTGCGGTGGTCGTGCTCGACGTCAAATCGGGTGAGGTGCGTGCGCTCGTCGGCGGCTACGATTTCGCGCAATCGAAATTCAATCGCGCCGTGCAGTCTCGGCGTCAGACCGGCTCGTCGTTCAAACCGTTCGTCTACGGCGCGGCGTTCGAGAAGGGACTCACGCCGGCCGATACGCTGTTCGATGCGCCGATCGCGATTCCGGTCGGCAACGCGATTTACGCACCGAAGAACTACTACGGCCGTTATGCCGGCATCGTGACGATTCAACGCGCGCTCGAGTTGTCGATCAACGTGCCGGCGGTGAAGACGTACATGATGGCGGGCGGCGACCGGGTGGTCGATTTCGCGCGGCGCTGCGGCATTACGGCCGACCTGCCGCGCTATCCGTCGCTGTCGCTCGGCGCGGCGGGCGTTTCCCCGCTGGAGATGACGGCGGCCTACAACGTGTTCGTCAATAACGGCGTCTATACGAAGCCGCGTTTCGTCAGCAAGATCGCCGATCAGACCGAACGCGTGCTCGACGAGCAGTTGCCCGAGCTGTCGGAAGCGACCTCGCCGCAGGTGGCGTTCGAGATCGCTTACATGATGAAGGGCGTGATCGATCGCGGGACGGCGTACGCCGCGCACAAGCTCGCAGGTCCGCTCGCCGGGAAGACGGGGACGACCAACGGCTATACCGATGCGTGGTTCATCGGGTTTTCTCCCGAGTACACGGTCGGCGTCTGGACTGGATACGACGATCCGGCGAAATCCCTCGGCGGCGGTGCGACCGGTGCGGACGTGCCGCTCCCGATCTGGATCGACATCTTCAAGCAGTTCGAAGAGCAGAAGCTCCGCGCCGCGAAACCCGATTTCGAAGCGCCGCCCGGCGTGGTGATCGTTCCGATGGATCTCCATACCGGCCGCCGCGGCACCGGCCCCTGCGGCCGCGTGGTGAAGAACGCGTTCGTCGCCGGCCAGGAGCCCGACAAGGATTGCAGCGGCAGTAGCGTGAATGTCGCGAAGCTGCCGTACTACCTGCAGCGGCCAATGTACCAGGCCAAAGAAGGCGAGCCGACGCAGCCGGCCAACGACGCCAGCGCCCAGGCCGGCGAAAGCGCCGAAAGCCCGGCGCCAGCAACGGATACCAGCGGCGCCCCGTAGTTGCGACGGTAGGACAGACACATCCGTTCTAGTGGAGCGGCGGGCTTTAGCCCGCCGAT
>DASVUA010000650.1:0-2540 GCA_036387295.1 Thermoanaerobaculia bacterium
CTGATCGCGTGCTGGCCGGGCTGGCGCTCGGTTGGTGGTCGCCACTCGCTCGCGCCGCGAATCCGCTGATCCAGATGCTCCGCCCGATCTCGCCGCTGGCCTGGATGCCGCTGGCGGTGATCTGGTTCGGGGTCAGCAACGTCGCGCCGATTTTCCTCATCTTTCTCGCCTCGTTTTTCCCGATCGTGCTCGCCACGATGAACGGCGTGCGCAACGTGCCGCCGGTGTACGTGCAGGCAGGCCGCAATTTCGGCTTGTCGACGCGCGCCTTGATCGCGAAGGTTGTTTTCCCCGCCGTGATGCCGCGCATCCTGGTGGGGCTGCGGATCGCGTTCGGAGTCGCCTGGATCGTGCTCGTCGCGGCGGAGATGATCGCGGTCGATTCGGGGCTCGGCTACCTCATCATCGATTCACGCAATGCCGGCAAACGCTACGACCTCGTCGTGGGCGGCATGCTGACCATCGGCTTCATCGGGCTGCTGCTCGACGCGCTGCTGCAACGGCTGGAACGCCTGCGCTTCGTGCGATGGGCGTTTCAGTCGTAATAGACCATGAGGAACAACATGACCAACACGCGCAAAATCACGCTGGCCGTACTCGTCTGGGTGGGGCTCATCACGGCCGCGCATCTCAGCACGAACGTCGACTGGAAGGTGCTGCTCAATGACCGGCTGCCGGAAGGGGAGCGCAAGCTCAACGTCGCGTACATCCCGGTGACGTGACACCTCGCGTGCCCGGTGACGGACTACATTTCCGCCTACTCGCAGTCGGGGCATCTGTTCATCCCTCGCATGTTCCAGGGATTTCCGGAGATCAAGGAAGCGCTGATCTCCAATCAGATGCAGGCGGGATTCATGGTCGCACCGATGGCCATCGCCCTGCGTGCTCAGGGCGTTCCGGTGAAGATCGTTTACCTCGGGCATCGCTACGGCAGTGCCATGGCGGTGCGCAAAGACGGGCCGGTGAAGACGTTCGCCGATCTGAAAGGAAAAACTGTCGCCGTGCCGAGCCGTTTTTCGGACGAGCGGCTGATCGTGTTCCGCGCGCTCGCCGCGCATGGGATGTCGGCGAGGGACATCCGGATGGTGGAGATGGCGCCGCCCGATGTCGCCGGCGCACTCGCGGCCGGCGCGATCGACGCGTTCTCGATGGGGGAGCCGTATCCATCCCAAGCCGAAATGGCCGGCTTCGGCCGGATCCTTTTTCATGCGCGCGAATACTGGCCGGATTACATCTCGTGTGTGCTCGTGGTGCGGCAGGACGTGATCGACAAACGTCCTGAAGCCGTGCAGGTGCTCGTCGACGGCATCGCACGCTCGGGCCTCTGGCTCGAGAATCCGCCGAAACGCCGCGCACGCCGCGAGCACGCCGCCGATTTCGTCGGCCGCTTCTACTTTCGCCAGGACCCGCGCCTCTTGAAGTGGGCTCTGACGAAACCGGAAGAGCGCGTGCAGTACCAGCCGCTCACCCCGCTGCGCAAAGACTTCGAGCTGATCGTCCGCCTCATGCGCGAAACCGGCGTCCTCGACCGCGACATCGCCTTCGAGGAATACATCGACCCCCGTTTCGCCGAAGGAGCGAAGACGCAGACGGAATGGGCGTATGAGCCGGGGGATGGGGTGGCGAAGTGACTGGGCGTGGGTGGGCGTTAGGCGTTAGGCGTTTGGGGCGCTCTGCCAATAGGTCATAGACCCCCAAAAGCCCAACGCCCAAAGCCCAACGCCAACGTCTATTTGACATGCTACAAACGTAGCACTATGCTACGTTCATGACACCTTCCGCCCTCTCCCGCAGAGAACGTGAAATCCTCGAAGTGATCTTTGCCATCGGCGAAGAAGCGTCGGCCGAAGAGATCCGCGAACGCCTGTCCGATCCTCCCAGCTATTCGGCCGTCCGCGCGATGCTGGCCAAACTCGAAGCAAAGGGCGCCGTCAAACACAAGGAAAAGGGGCTGCGGTACGTCTATTCGCCGACGGTCGCGCGCGGCAAGGCGCGCAAGTCGGCGTTGCGGCGGCTGGTGGACGTTTTCTTCGAAGGTTCGAAGGAGCAGGCCGTCACCGCGCTGCTCAATGACGAAAAGTGGAGCGACGACGAGCTCGACGAACTGGCCAAACAGATCGACCGCGTGCGTCAGGAACGGAGCCAACGATGACCGCAGTCCTGCTGAAGTCGACGATCGCACTGTTGCTCGCCCTCGCGGCCGTGTCGCTCTCGCGCCGTTCGCGCGCCTCGCTGCGCCACCTGTTTCTCGCCGCGATGTTCGTGTTTCTGCTGCTGTTGCCGCTCGTGCAGCGGTTTGCACCGGCGGTGGAAATCGCGGTTCGTCCTGGTGTCATCCTGAGCGAAGCGAAGGACCTTCCCACACGCAACGGAGAAGGTCCTTCGCCGTCTTCGCGGCTCAGGATGACACCGCAAAACGAGGGCGTAGGCGGCGGCACCGATTGGAACGCGATTCTCACCAATATCTATCTCGGCGGCGCCGCGCTGCTCCTCGCGCATCTTGTCCTCGGCATCGTCCGCCTGCATCGCCTCGCCAGGCG
>DASVUA010000651.1:0-4757 GCA_036387295.1 Thermoanaerobaculia bacterium
CGGCGAGCTCGATGCCGTGGCCGAACGTCGTGAGCGACGGCAGCGCGTCACGAAATGCTTCCGGCCCGTGCTTCGCGCCCGGCCGCGTCGGAATCGAGCTGTCGAACGGAAGTCCGACCAGCACAAAGTCGCCGCTGCGGAACGTCGACGCCGGCACGAGCAGCGTCGACGCGCGTGGATCGCGAGGATCGGCAAGATCGCGGTGTCGTCGGCTGGTGGTCATGTGATGTGCTCGTGCGAAAGCCGTGTCAGATCGAGAGGGTCGAACCTCTACGCGTCTCTTGTGGAGCGGCGGGCTCTCAGCCCGCCGGCTGTTGATCGGCGTCGGCGGCTAAGAGCCCGCCGCTCCACGGGGGCCGAACGAGGCCGGAGCTACCGGAGGTCGTTGCGCAGCTTCACGAGAATCTCTTCTTCCGCGAGCAGATGCAGTTCGCGAGTCCTGGCCCACGCCGCATCGGCGCGCTCGAGCAACACCTTCCTGCGCGTGGCATCGGTGAGTCCCGCCAGGTTGATGCAGACGTTCTGATAGGCGCCCGCGGCCGCGGCACGTGCGACCTGCGCGCCGACGCCGACGTCCGACAGCGACGCCTGCATGCCGATCCGCGCAACCTCGCGATTCAGCTCGATGATCTCCGGACATGCTTCGAGCACGCGCAGCGGCACCTCGGCCGCGCCGACCGTCGCATTGGCCAGCGCCTCATCGCGCACCTTCTCTTCTTCCGGTGTCGATTTCGTCATGCGCATCGCTTCGAGCAGCGTGTCGAATGCGGCCGTGTCGGCGTCGACCGCGGCGAGCATCTGATCCTTCAGCTCCTGGCAACGCGTGGCGATGCGATCGAGCTCCGCGTGCTTCGGCTCGAAGCCTTTCTTCGTGTGCGAGAGCACCGCGACCATCGACGCGAGTCCGGCCGCACATGACGCCGCGAGCGCGGAGACCGAGCCGCCGCCTGGTGCGGGCGATTCGCTCGAGAGGTCGTCAACGAAATCGCGCAGCGACATCGACGCGAGCCGCGGCGGCAGCGGATTGAGGCGGTATTCGATGACGCGCTCTTTCGCGTCGAACGGCTTCACTTCGTTCAGGCCGAGGCTGCGAATCGCGATGTGCACGAGCGCGGATTCGGGGACGCCGGTCGGACGTCCCATTTTCGCGAGGTAATGGCGGCCCGCGTCGAGCAGCACCTGCCGCGGCACGAGGCCGACGATCTCCGAACCGGTGATGCGCAGGCCGCGCTCGCGCGCACGCTCGTCGCACGCATCGAACACCGCGTGCAGCGGCGCGACATCGAGATCGGTGAGATTGATGGAGATCTGTGCGCAGCCGAATTCCGGGATCACCCAGCCGACCGCCTTCACCGATTTCAGCAGACCCGGCTCCCACAGCGGATTGCCCTGCTCGTCGAGCAGCGGCTGATCGTTCTCGTCGCGGCGCATGCGGCCGCGCTCGCGGACGTCGAACGCCACGCGGTTCGCGAGCCTCTTGTCGAGCGTGTTGAGATTGATGTTGTACGCGACGAGAAACTTGCGCGCGCCGATCACGACCGCTCCCGATTTCGGGACGAACTCGCACGGGCCATGATCCGGTTGCCACAGCGGATCCATCAGCTTCCGCGCGCAGCCTTCGTACTCGCCCTCGCGGATCTCCGCCAGATTGCGGCGGTGCGGCGCGCTCGCGGCGTGCTCGTACAGATACACCGGCACGCGCAGTTCCTCGCCGACACGTTGCGCGAGCCTGCGCGCGAGCTCGGCGCATTCATCCATCGTCACGTTCGCGACCGGAATGAACGGCACGACGTCGACCGCACCGATGCGCGGATGCGCGCCGCGATGCGTGGTCATGTCGATCAGCTCGATCCCTTTTTTCACGAGCTGAAACGCCGCCTCGAGCACCGCGTCGGGCGCACCGACGAACGTGATCACCGTGCGATTCGTGTCCGCGCCCGGATCGACGTTGAGCAGCGTCACGCCTGCAACGGACGCCGCGGCATCGGCCACCGCGTGGTAAATCTCGGGACGACGGCCTTCAGAGATATTGGGAACGCATTCGACGATCTGCATGCGGGCGCGATGCTATCGCAATGCGCTGAGCGCCTGGCGCGACGCGCTGGCGTTTGGCGGTGGGCGGTTGGGGTTTCTCGCCTGGCGGGCCGTGAGCCGAAGATCCCCGAACGCCTACCGCCTAACGCCCAAGCGATTACTGCGGCGACCGCTCCCGCACCGACAACCACGAGCCGCACCATCCCGCGAGCATGCCGCCGCAAATGAGGGCGGCGATCTTCTGCCACGGTAGAAAGCCGGTGAAGAGAAAGCCCCACAGCATCGAGGACGACGGCGCGAGCGAGCGGCGTGCGGCTTCGTAGGTGATGTAGAGCAGTGCGACGGCGAGCAGCGCGCCGATGGTGCCTTGCAGCACCCCTTCGATCAGGAACGGCCCGCGGATGATCCGTTCGGTCGCGCCGACGAGCCGCATGATCTCGATCTCTTCTTTGTACAGCATCATCGTGAGGCGGATGACGTTCGCGATCGTGAATGCCGCCGCGATCGCGAGCACGCCGCCGGCGATGAGCCCCGCGATGTTGATGACGTTCACCACGCGGCGCAGGCGTGCGATCCACTCCCAGTCGTACTGAACCTGGTCGACGCCGCTCATCGTGCGCAACCCGGCGATGTGTTGCTGGAACGCGGCCGATTGCGCGAGCCGCGGCTCGACGTCGATTTCGAACGAGGGAGGGAACGGGTTGTCGTCGAGCTGACCCACCACCTCCGAGAGATTCGCAAAGTACGATTTGAATCGCGCCAGCGCTTCTTCACGCGTGACGATCTTGCGGCGTGCGAGCTCCGGCTGCGAGGCGAGATAGCGATCGACAGCGGCCGTCTCTTGAGCCGTCGCGGCGGTCTCGAGATAGACGATGACGCGCGACTTCCCCTGCCACTCTTCCGCGGCGCGGCCGAGGTTTTCGGCGATCAGGAGAAAGAGCCCGACGATGAGCAGCGAGATCGCGATCATCGCGACGGCGACGAAGCTCGTGCGCTTGGAGACCCAGATGCGCCGCAGTGCCTCGCGGAGGAAGTAGGAAAAGGTGTTCGACGGAAGGTCAGGCTCGCGGCGGCCTGGATTCGGATCGCGCCGCGCCAATCAGCCTCCCAGGCCGAAGAGACCTTCGCGCACGTGCGGGCGTTCGATCACGCGTGCGCGCTCGTCGCCGATGCGGCCCTGTTCGAGCGTGATGCAGCGGCGGCCGCTCGCGCGAATCAATTCGCGATCGTGCGTCGCCAGGAGGACGGTCGACCCGCGCAGATTGGCCTCGGCGAAGATGGCGATGATCTCGTCCGCAAGCTCCGGATCGAGGTTGCCGGTCGGCTCGTCGGCGATCAGCACGAGCGGATCGTTGATCAGCGCGCGCGCAATCGCGACGCGCTGCTGCTCGCCGCCCGAAAGCTGCGGCGGATAGGCATTCAGTTTGTGGTGCAGGTTCACGGTGCGCAGCGCCTGATACGCCTTCTTCTTGTGCTCTTTCGGCGGAACGTTCAGCACCGTGAGGATGAACGAGAGATTCTCGAACACCGTCATCCGCTCGATCAGTTTGAAATCCTGGAACACCATCCCGATCTCGCGTCGAAAGTAGGGGAGCTGCGACTCCTTCATCGCGTTCAGATTGCGTCCGTTCACGACGATCTGACCTTCGCTCGCCACGATCTGGCGGAGGATGAGTTTCAAGAGCGTCGATTTGCCCGCGCCGCTGGGACCGGTGAGAAAGACGAACTCTCCTTTTTCGATGTGGAACGTCACGTCCTGCAGCGCGGTGGAGTAGCGATCGAATCGCTTGGTGACGTGGTAGAAGTGGATCATGGGTTCGCCGCGGTCATGATACGGGAAGAATGATGCGATTCCTCCTCGTCTGTCTCGGTGGTGCGGCTGGGTCCGGTGCGCGCTACCTGATCGGAACCGCGCTGCCGCACGGGACGCTGATCGTGAACGTGATCGGCTCGTTCTGCATCGCCTTCGCGCTCGAATCGATGCGCGCGTCCGACCTCCGGCTGATGCTCGTGACCGGCGTGCTGGGCGGCTTCACGACGTACTCCGCATTCAACCAGGAAACGCTCGAGCTCATGCGAAACGGCGCGTGGGGAAGTGCGGTGACGAACGTCGTCATCACCCTGGCCGCCTGCCTCGCCGCCGGCGCCCTCGCGCTCTGGCTCGCCCGCCGTTGATGTGGAGTGGCGGAGCACTCCACAAGAGCGTTTGATTGGTGTGGAGTGCGGCGACAGTCGCCGCTTTCACTGCGGCAGCGGCAGCTGCCGCGCGAGACGGCAGAAGCGGAGGCTGGCGCCTCCGCAGTAAGAGCGGCGACTCGCGTCGCCGCACTCCACAAAGGCGCTGGTTTGAAAAGCGGCGGCTTTGCCGCCGCACTCCAAACTGAATTAGCGTTCTCGCAGGGCGTTGGCGACTGGCATTCTGGCGGCTCGAATGGCGGGGAAGAAGCCGCCGATCAGGCCGATGAGGAGTGCGTAGATTGCGGCCCAGACCATGAGGCGCGGGGTGACGTCGAAGGCGAAGGCGACCTGGCTGAAGGTCTGCCAGTTCATTGTCGCGGCGCGGTAGCCGTCGAAGGCGAGGTAGGCGAGGCCCGCGCCGAGGGCTCCGCCGACCAGCGCGAGCAGCAACGCTTCGGCGATCACCGAGACCATCACCGCGAAGCCGCCGAAGCCGATCGCTTCGAGCGTCGCGATTTCGCGCGCGCGTGCGGCCACCGCGGTGT